>NZ_JBEPAK010000035.1:0-38130 GCF_040298565.1 Kitasatospora sp. NPDC001539
TCAGGTTGACGTTCCGCCGCAGGGCGTGGATCAGGTGGTTGCCGCCGATCGACAGTGCGTCGCCGTCACCGGTGACCACCCAGACCGACAGGTCCCGCCGGGCGGAGGCCAGCCCGGTCGCGATCGCCGGCGCCCGGCCGTGGATCGAGTGCACCCCGTAGGTGTTCATGTAGTACGGGAAGCGGGAGGAGCAGCCGATGCCGGAGACGAACACGGTGTTCTCGCGCTTGATCCCGAGCTCCGGCATGAAGGACTGCACCGCCGCCAGGATGGCGTAGTCCCCGCAGCCGGGGCACCAGCGCACCTCCTGGTCGGTCTTGAAGTCCCGGGCGCTCTGCGGCGCTTCGGCCTTGGGCACCAGCTTCAGGGACGGGAAGCCGTTCTCGCTCATCGGTGGTCCTCCTCGTCCAGGGTGCCGATCGCCGCCCACAGCACGTCGACCAACTGAGCCGCCTTGAACGGCAGTCCGCGCACCTGGTTGTAGGACTCGGCGTCCACCAGGTACTTCGCCCGCAGCAGCAGCGCGAGCTGCCCGAGGTTCATCTCCGGAACGATGACCTTCTCGTAACTGCGCAGCACCGCACCGAGGTTGGCGGGGAAGGGGTTGAGGTTGCGCAGGTGCGCCTGGGCGATCTCGCCGCCGTCCGCGCGCACCCGGCGCACCGCCGCGGTGATCGGGCCGTAGGTCGAACCCCAGCCCAGGACCAGGACCCGGGCGTCGCCGGTCGGGTCGTCGACCTCCACCGGCTTGACCGTGATGCCGTCGACCTTGGCCTGCCGGGTGCGGACCATGAAGTCGTGGTTGGCCGGGTCGTAGGAGATGTTGCCGGTGCCGTCCTGCTTCTCGATGCCGCCGATCCGGTGCTCCAGACCGGCCGTGCCGGGCACCGCCCAGGGCCGGGCCAGGGTGTGCGGGTCGCGCAGGTACGGCCAGAAGGCGCCGTCCTCGCGGTTCGGGCCGGTGGCGAACTGCGGGTCGATCTCGGGCAGTTCGTCGACGGCGGGGATCCGCCAGGGCTCGGAGCCGTTGGCCAGGTAACCGTCGGAGAGCAGGAAGACCGGGGTCCGGTAGGTCACCGCGATGCGGGCCGCCTCCAGCGCCGCCTCGAAGCACTCGGCGGGCGTTGCCGGGGCGACGATCGGCACCGGCGCCTCGCCGTTGCGGCCGAACATGGCCTGCAGCAGGTCGGCCTGCTCCGTCTTGGTCGGCAGTCCGGTGGACGGGCCGCCGCGCTGGATGTCCACGATCAGCAACGGCAGTTCGAGCGAGACGGCCAGCCCGATGGTCTCCGACTTCAGCGCGACGCCGGGCCCCGAGGTGGTGGTCACGCCGAGCGCCCCGCCGAAGGCGGCACCGAGGGCCGCGCCGATGCCGGCGATCTCGTCCTCCGCCTGGAAGGTGCGCACGCCGAAGTTCTTGTGCTTGGACAGCTCGTGCAGGATGTCCGAGGCCGGGGTGATCGGGTACGAGCCCAGGTAGAGCGGCAGCCCGGAGCGCTGCGCGGCGGCGATCAGCCCGTAGGAGAGGGCGAGGTTGCCGGAGATGTTGCGGTAGCGCCCGGCGGGGAGCTTGGCCGGTGGCACCTCGTAGGAGACCGCGAAGGACTCGGTGGTCTCGCCGAAGTTCCAGCCCGCCCGGAAGGCGGCGATGTTGGCCTCGGCGATCTCCGGCTTCCTGGCGAACTTGCTGCGCAGGAAGGTCTCGGTGCCGTGGGTGGGCCGGTGGTACATCCAGGACAGCAGGCCGAGGGCGAACATGTTCTTCGCCCGCTCGGCGTCCTTGCGGGCCAGCCCGCTGTCCTTGAGCGCCTCCAGGGTCAGCGTGGTGAGCGGCACCTTGTGCAGGTGGAAGCCGTCCAGCGAGCCGTCGCCGAGCGGATCCGCCGCGTAGCCGACCTTCGCCAGTGCGCGCTTGGTGAACTCGTCGGTATTGACGATGATCTCCGCGCCGCGCGGCAGGTCCGGCAGGTTCGCCTTGAGGGCCGCCGGGTTCATCGCCACCAGCACGTTCGGGGCGTCGCCCGGGGTGAGGATGTCGTGGTCGGCGAAGTGCAGTTGGAAGGACGAGACGCCGGGCAGCGTCCCGGCGGGGGCCCGGATCTCGGCCGGGAAGTTCGGCAGCGTGGAGAGGTCGTTGCCGAAACTCGCCGTCTCCGAGGTGAACCGGTCCCCGGTGAGCTGCATGCCGTCACCGGAGTCGCCCGCGAAACGGATGATCACCCGGTCGAGTCTGCGAATGGGTTTGGCGCGCCTCGCCGGCGGGCCACCCGGGGCCTGCGGACCGTCGGGCCCGTTCGCGCCGGGGCGTCCGCCACCGTCGCCGGTACGAGCCTCGTCGCCGCCCGATCCGTCCACTGCCTCTGACTGATCGACCTGACTGGTCACTGCCGCGGACCTCCTCGTGGGCACACCACCGCGGGCGCGGCCCTGTGCCCCGTCCGCCTGGTGCACCGCTCGCATCTTATGCATGCGGCCTCGAGCGCGGCCGGAACTTCGGCAGGAAGTTGCAGCCTCCCGCGCGCCCGTGCCGCTCTTCGGACAACGCTCGGCCGCCGGAGATCCTTCCGCGCTCCGGCGGCCGCGTCGGACGGAGCAGGAGGCCCCGGGCAGGCGCCCTAGGAGTTCAGGTAGGTCAGCACCGCGAGCACCCGGCGGTGGTCCTCCGGGCTCTGGGCCAGGCCCAGCTTGAGGAAGATGTTGCTGACGTGCTTCTCCACGGCCCCGTCGGAGACCACCAGCTGCCTGGCCACCGCCGCGTTGGTGCGGCCCTCCGCCATCAGGCCCAGCACCTCGCGCTCGCGCGGAGTGAGATTGGCCAGAACGTCGCCCTTGCGGCTGCGGCTGAGCAGCTGCTGCACCACCTCCGGGTCCAGCGCGGTGCCGCCCTCGGCGACCCGGACCACCGCGTCGGCGAACTCGCGCACCTCGGCGACCCGGTCCTTGAGCAGGTACCCGACGCCCCGGGTGGATCCGGCGAGCAGTTCGGAGGCGTACCGCTCCTCCACGAACTGCGACAGCACCAGGACCCCCAGCTGCGGGTAGTGGCCGCGCAGCTCCACGCAGGCGCGCAGGCCCTCGTCGGTGTGGGTGGGGGGCATCCGCACGTCGGAGACCACCACGTCCGGCAGGGCGTCGGCCGCCGCCAGTCCGTGCACGGTCCTGACCAGCGCCTCTCCGTCGCCGACGCCCGCCACGACCTCCAGGCCCCGGTCGGTGAGCAGCCGGGTCAGGCCCTCCCGCAGCAGTACGGAGTCCTCGGCGATGACGACGCGACGCATGGTGGCCTTCCGGGCAGGCGTGAGCTGACGGGAGTCAGTCTCCCCCATCGGCGCACCCCGCCGGGGAGCGAGGGCCGGATCGCCCGCCCGCTCCGGGGCCCGTTCACATCGTGCGGATCGCCACCGCGTCGCAGAGCCCCTCCAGGGCCGCCTTGGCCGCGCAGTCCGGCAGCGGGGCGAGCAGCGCCCGGGCCTCCTCGGCGTGCCGCAGGGTCTCCCGGCGGGCGTGCTCCAGCGCGGGGTGGCGGCGCAGCAGGCGCAGCGCCTCGGCGTGCAGCTCGTCGTCGGAGAGGTCCTGGGTGAGCAGCTCGCGCAGCCGGACGTCGTCCGGGTCGGCCGGGTCGGCGGGCATCCGCTCGAGGAGCAGCGTCGGCAGGGTGGGCACGCCCTCGCGCAGGTCGGTGCCGGGGGTCTTGCCGGACTCGTCGCCGTCGCTGGCGATGTCGAGCACGTCGTCGGCCAGCTGGAAGGCGATGCCGATCCGCTCGCCGAACTCGCCGAGGGTGTCCACCATCCAGGGTTCGGCGCCGGCCATCTGCGCTCCTATCCGGCAGGCGACGGCGATCAGCGATCCGGTCTTGCCCTCCAGCACGTCCAGGTAGTGCAGCAGCGGGTCGGCCTCGGGGCCGGGGCCGCGGGTCTCCAGGATCTGGCCGGTGACCAGCCGCTCGAAGGCCTCGGCCTGCATCCGCACCGCCTCCGGGCCGAGGTCGGCCAGGACCTGGGAGGCGCGGGAGAAGAGGAAGTCGCCGGTGAGGATGGCGACCGAGTTGTCCCAGCGGGAGTTGGCGCTCTCGGCGCCGCGGCGCACCGGGGCCTCGTCCATGACGTCGTCGTGGTAGAGCGTGGCCAGGTGGGTCAGCTCGACGACCACCGCGGCGGGCACCACACCGGGCGCGCCCGGGTCGCCGAACTGGGCGGCCAGCAGGAGGAGCAGCGGGCGGAAGCGCTTGCCGCCGGCTTCCAGGAGGTGACTGGCGGTGACGGTGATGAAGGGGACGTCGCTCTTGACGGCCTCGCCGAGGGCCGCCTCCACCGCGTCCAGTCCGGCCTGGACGTCCCGGGTCAGGTCGCGGTCCTGCACGCTGAGCCCGAAGGGTTCCACGACGGTCACGAAGACCACTCCTCTGTCCCTGGTCGATCTAGCGGCCTGGTCCCTGAGTGCCGCCGCTGGCCATACAGGCAGGGTATCCGGTCGTGAGTGGATCACTGCACGGGCGTGCGGATCCTGTCATGATCGGGCCGGAAGCCCTGGTCAGGACGGCTGTCCGGGCCTTGCGGCGGTGGGGGCGAATTCGTCCGGAAATAAAGGGCTGGAGACCGGCCCGGACTTCCGGACCGATCTCCAGCCAACCGACCGGTGACGGTCAGTACGCAAACAGCGAGGCCTTGGACGCGAGGTCCAGGAAGTACTGCGGCAGCAGCCCGAGGCCCAGCGTCACCAGCACCCCCACGCCGATCGCGGTCGCCGTGAAGGCGCTCGGGATGGCCACCGTCGGACCGCCCGGCTTGGGGTCGGAGAAGAACATCAGCACGATCACCCGGATGTAGAAGAACGCGGCCACCGCCGAGCTCAGCACACCGACGACCACCAGCGGGGTCGCCCCGCCGGCCGCCGCCGCCTGGAACACCGCGAACTTCCCGGTGAAGCCGGAGGTCAGCGGGATCCCGGCGAAGGCCAGCAGGAACAGCGCGAACACCGCCGCCACCAGCGGCGAGCGCCGCCCCAGCCCGGCCCAGCTGGACAGGTGGGTCGCCTCGCCCTTGGAGTCGCGCACCAGGGTGACCACGGCGAAGGCGCCGAGGGTCACGAAGGAGTACGCCGCCAGGTAGAACAGCACCGAGGACAGGCCCTGCTTGTTGACGGCGATCACGCCGGTCAGGATGAACCCGGCGTGGGCGATCGAGGAGTACGCCAGCATCCGCTTGACGTCCTGCTGGGTGACCGCCAGCACCGCCCCCACCACCATGGTGAGGATCGCGACCCCCCACAGCACCGGCCGCCAGTCCAGCCGCAGGCCCGGGAAGGCCACGTAGAACAGCCGCAGGAACGCCCCGAAGGCCGCGACCTTGGTGGCCGCCGCCATGAAGCCGGTCACCGGCGTCGGCGCGCCCTGGTAGACGTCCGGGGTCCAGGAGTGGAAGGGCACCGCGCCGACCTTGAACAGCAGGCCGACCGCCAGCATCGCCAGGCCCGTCAGCAGCAGCGCGTCGCTCTGGGTGGTGCTCAGCTGCGCCGGGGTGGTCATCGCCTTGCCGGAGATGACGTCCGCGATGTCGCCGAGCTTCACGCTGCCCGCGTAGCCGTACAGCAGCGCGGTGCCGAACAGGAAGAAGGCCGAGGCGAAGGCGCCGAGCAGGAAGTACTTGACCGCCGCCTCCTGGGAGAGCAGCCGGCGGCGGCGGGCCAGGGCGCACAGCAGGTAGAGCGGCAGGGAGAAGACCTCCAGCGCCACGAACATCGTCAGCAGGTCGTTGGCGGCGGGGAAGAGCAGCATCCCGCCGACGGCGAACATGGTGAGCGGGAAGACCTCGCTGGTGGTGAAGCCGGCCCGGATCGCGGAGCGCTCCTGCTCGCCGCCGGGGGTGGCGGCGGCCTGGGCGGCGAAGGCGTCGGCGGGCAGGCCGCCGGCCTTCGGCTCCAGCTTGCGCTCGGCGTAGGTGAGCACCGCGACCACGGCGACCAGCAGGATCACGCCCTGCAGGAACAGCGCCGGACCGTCCAGGGCGACCGACTCCATGGCCAGCAGGTCGATCCGGGGCGCGCCGTGGCCCTGGGCGGCCAGCACCACCACGGCGACGAACGCACCGACCAGGGCGACCAGGGCGAGCGAGACCTGGGTCCAGTGCCGCAGCCGCCGGGGGACGAAGGCCTCGACCAGGATGCCGGCCACGGCGGCGCCGAACACCACCAGCATCGGGGAGAGTTGGCCGTACTCGATGTGCGGCGCCGGGATGCCGGGGGTGTTGCCGGCGGCGGCGAGCACTGCGGTGGCACTCACTTCTGCTCACCTCCTGAGGTGGCGGCGACCGGGTGGGCCGGCGCCGGGTCGGTCTGGTGGACCTGCGAGAGCGTCGCGTTCACCGAGGGGTTGACCAGGTCGGTGAGCGGCTTGGGGTAGACGCCCAGCAGGATGGTCAGCGCCACCAGCGGTGCCACCACGGCGAGTTCGCGGGCCTTGAGGTCGGGCATGGTCCGCACCCCGTCCTTCACCGGGCCGGTCATGGTGCGCTGGTACAGCAGCAGGGCGTACAGCGCGGCCAGCACGATGCCGAAGGTGGCGATCACGCCGATCGCCGGGTAGCGGGTGAAGGTGCCCACCAGCACCAGGAACTCGCTGACGAACGGGGCCAGCCCCGGCAGCGACAGGGTGGCCAGGCTGCCGATCAGGAACGTCCCGGCGAGCACCGGGGCGATCTTCTGCACGCCGCCGTAGTCGGCGATCAGCCGGGAGCCGCGGCGGGAGATCAGGAAGCCGGCCACCAGCAGCCACGCGGCGGTGGAGAGGCCGTGGTTGACCATGTAGAGGGTCGCACCGCTCTGGCCCTGGCTGGTCAGGGCGAAGATGCCCATGATGATGAAGCCGAAGTGCGAGATCGAGGCGTACGCGATCAGCCGCTTGATGTCCTTCTGGCCGACCGCCAGCAGTGCGCCGTAGACGATCCCGACCAGCGAGAGGACCACGATCAGCGGGGCGAAGGTCTTCGAGGCGTCCGGGAACAGCCCCAGGCAGAACCGCAGCATCGCGAAGGTGCCGACCTTGTCCACCACGGCGGTGATCAGCACGGCCGTGCCGGCGGTGGCCTCGCCCATCGCGTTCGGCAGCCAGGTGTGCAGCGGCCACAGCGGGGCCTTCACCGCGAACGCGAAGAAGAAGCCGAGGAACAGCGCCTTCTCGGCGGTGCCGGTCAGCTGCAGCCTGCCCTCGGCGACCGCCCGGGTGAGCGTCGGCAGGTCGAAGGTGCCGAACCCCTGGTCCTGCGCGATCACGTACAGGCCGATCACCGCGGCCAGCATCACCAGGCCGCCGAGCAGGTTGTACAGCAGGAACTTGACGGCCGCGTAGGAGCGCTGGCGCGCCGACTCGGGGCCGCCGGCCCGGTCGCCGAAGCCGCCGATCAGGAAGTACATCGGGATCAGCATGGCTTCGAAGAACACGTAGAACAGGAAGACGTCGGTGGCGTAGAAGGAGACGATCACCATCGCCTCCACCGCCAGGATCAGGGCGAAGAAGCCCTGGGTCCTGCGGCGCCCCTCGAAGGTGTCCCGCTCGGCCGTGCCGTCGGGGGCCGCCTGGTCGGGGTCGGCGTCGTGCCAGGAGGCCAGCATCACCACCGGCACCAGGACGGCGGTCAGCAGGGCGAGGACGGCGCCGATGCCGTCCACGCCGAGCGAGAAGCCGATCCCGAACGAGCGGATCCAGCTGTACGACTCGGTCAGCTGGAAGCGGGCCCCGTGCGGGTCGAACCGGGTCGCCACCAGGGCGGCCAGCGCCAGGGTGACGGCGGAGACGCCCAGGGCGACGGCCTTGGTGGTCCTGCGCCGGGCCTCGGTCGATCCGGCCGGCAGGGCGGCGGTCAGCACCGCGCCGGCCGCCGGGACGGCACAGGTGACGGTCAGCAGGGCGCTCACGGCCGGACCTCCCCACGCGTTTCAGGGCGAGTCACTGTCATCACATGGACCTCATCAGGAGAGTCGAGGCGACCAGCACCAGCGTGCCGCCGAACATGGAGAGCGCGTACGAGCGGACGAAACCGGTCTGGACCCGCCGCAGCCTGCTGGAGAGTCCCCCGATGACGGCGGCCAGGCCGTTGACGAAGCCGTCCAGGCCACGGCTGTCGAAGTAGACCAGCGTGGCGGCGAGCGCCGAGCCCGGCCGCACCAGCACGGCGTGGTTGAAGTCGTCCTGCAGCAGGTCCCGGCGGGCTGCCCGGGTGAGCGGGGAGCCGACCGGCGGGACCACGGGGACGGGCGAGCGCCCGTACATCAGGTACGCCAGGCCGACGCCGGCCAGCATGCAGGCGGTGGCCAGACCGGTGACGGTCCACGCGGTGAGCGGCGAGTTGCCCTCGCTGTGCCCGGTGACCGGCTCCAGCCACTTCAGGAAGGAGTCGTTGACGTCGAAGAGCGCGCCCGCGAACACCGAGCCCACGGCCAGCAGGATCATCGGGATCGTCATGGTCTTCGGCGACTCGTGCGGGTGCGGGAGGTCGCCCTTGTCGTCCGCCTGCCAGCGCTTCTCGCCGAAGAAGGTCAGCAGCATCACCCGGGTCATGTAGA
The DNA here is from genome assembly GCF_040298565.1 of Kitasatospora sp. NPDC001539. Lineage (NCBI taxonomy): Bacteria > Bacillati > Actinomycetota > Actinomycetes > Kitasatosporales > Streptomycetaceae > Kitasatospora > Kitasatospora sp. NPDC001539. The sequence continues at coordinate 8,560 of NZ_JBEPAK010000035.1, forward strand.
ACGCGGTGACCGCCGCGCCGACCAGCGTGCACAGGCCGAGGATCCAGCCCTCGGTGCCGCCCTTGGCGAAGGCCGCCTCGATGATCCGGTCCTTGGAGAAGAAGCCGGACAGACCGGGGAAGCCGATGATCGCCAGGTAGCCGAGGCCGAAGGTGACGAAGGTGACCGGCATGTACCGCCGCAGGCCGCCGTAGTGGCGCATGTTCACCTCGTCGTTCATGCCGTGCATGACCGACCCGGCGCCGAGGAACAGCCCGGCCTTGAAGAAGCCGTGGGTCACCAGGTGCATGATGGCGAAGGCGTAGCCGATCGGACCGAGCCCGGCCGCCAGCACCATGTAGCCGATCTGCGACATGGTCGAGCCGGCCAGCGCCTTCTTGATGTCGTCCTTGGCGCAACCGACGACCGCACCGAACAGCAGCGTGACCGCGCCGACCACCACCACGGCGGTCCGCGCGTCCGGCGCCAGGTCGAAGATCGCCGAGGAGCGGGTGATCAGGTAGACGCCCGCGGTCACCATGGTGGCCGCGTGGATCAGGGCCGAGACCGGGGTCGGGCCCTCCATCGCGTCACCGAGCCAGGACTGCAGCGGCACCTGGGCCGACTTGCCGCAGGCCGCCAGCAGCAGCATCAGGCCGATCGCGGTCAGCTTGCCCTCGCTCGCCTGCTGCACCCCGCCGAACACCGGGTCGAAGGCGAAGGAGCCGAACTCGGCGAACATCAGCATGATCGCGATCGACAGGCCCATGTCGCCGACCCGGTTGACGATGAAGGCCTTCTTCGCCGCCGTCGCCGCGCTCGGCTTGTGCTGCCAGAAGCCGATCAGCAGGTACGAGGCCAGGCCCACGCCCTCCCAGCCGAAGTACAGCAGCAGGTAGTTGTCGGCCAGCACCAGCAGCAGCATGGCGGCGAGGAACAGGTTCAGGTACGCGAAGAAGCGGCGCCGGCGCTCGTCGTGCGCCATGTAGCCCACCGAGTACAGGTGGATCAGGGTGCCGACGCCGGTGATCAGCAGGACGAAGGTCATCGACAACTGGTCGAGCCGGAAGGAGATGTCGGCCTGGAAGGCGTTCACCGGGACCCAGCTGAACAGGTGCTCGGTCACCGCCCGGTGTTCGGCGCTCCGGCCGAGCATGTCCGAGAACAGTGCCAGGCCGAAGCCGAACGAGAGCGCGGCGAGCGCGGTGGCCAGCCAGTGGCCGAACCGGTCCAGGGCCCGGCCGCCGAGCAGCAGCAGGGCGGCGCCGGCCAGTGGAGCCGCCACCAGCAGCGGAATGAGACAGTTCACCGAAGGCCCTCCGCCTACAGCTTCATCAGATTGCTGTCGTCGACCGAAGCGGAGTGCCTGGTCCGGAAGATGGAGACGATGATGGCGAGGCCGACCACGACCTCGGCCGCCGCGACCACCATCGTGAAGAACGCGATGATCTGGCCGTCCAGGGTCCCGTGCAACCGGGAGAACGTCACCAGCGCGAGGTTCGAGGCGTTCAGCATCAGCTCGACGCACATGAACAGCACGATCGCGTTGCGCCGGATCAGCACCCCTGCCGCGCCGATGGTGAACAGCAGGGCCGACAGGTACAGGTAGTTGACCGGGTTCACTGCTCGCCCTCCTCTTCGCCCCCGCCGGCCTCCGTGCCGTCGGCGGGCCCGGCGCCGTGGTCGGCTCCGGTGCCGTTGACGGCCTTGGTGCCGTTGGCGGTCCTCGTTCCGTTGGCGGCCTTGGTGCCGTTGCCGCCCTGGGTGCCGTTGGCGGTCCGGGTGCCGTTGCCGGTCCTGGTGCCGGCGTTGGCGCCCGCGGGCTCCAGCGACCTGCGCGGGCCGGTCACCGCCGGCCGCTCCGAGGACGGCCGGCCCAGCCAGTCGGAGGTGGTGTTCTCCAGCTCCGCCATCCGCTTCAACATGTCCTGGCTGACGTCCCGGACCTGCCCGCGCTCGCGCAGCGTCGACATCACCGAGTCCTCGGCGACGGTGCCGTCCGGCAGCAGCGCCGGCACGTCCACCGCGTTGTGCCGGGCGTACACGCCGGGGGCCGGCCGCGGCGGCAGCTGGATGTTGTCCCTGACCCGCTGCTCCGCCAGTTCGCGCTGGGTCTTCGGAGCCTTCACGTGCTCCCGGTGGGTCAGCACCATCGCGCCGATCGCCGCGGTGATCAACAGCGCACCGGTGACCTCGAAGGCCCAGACGTAGCGGGTGAAGATCAGCCGGGCCAGACCCGGCACGTTGCCCTCGGCGTTCGCCTCGGCCAGGCCGGTGAAGTGGTTCAGCTTCGCGTCGGCGATCGCGGCGATCAGCAGCACGCCGAAGCCCAGCCCGCAGAGCACCGCGGCGACCCGCTGCCCCTTCAGGTGCTCCTTCAGCGAGTCCTCGCTGGTCACGCCGACCAGCATCACCACGAACAGGAACAGCATCATGATCGCGCCGGTGTACACCACGATCTGCACCACGCCCAGGAACACCGCGCCCTGGGCCATGTAACAGACCGCCAGCGCCAGCATGGTGGCCGCCAGGCAGAGCGCGCTGTGCACGGCCTTGCGCATCAGCAGCATGCCGATCGCTCCGCCGACCGCGATCACCGCGAGCACCCAGAACTGGACGGCCTCGCCGGTGGAGGTCGTCCCGGTCGCGGCCGCGAGATGCGTCATCACTGCTGCACCTCCTTCTCCCGGCCTGTGCGCTCCTGCTGGACCGTCCCGGGCGCCGCCGCGGTGACCTCGCCCCGGTAGTACGCGCCCTCGTCGGCGCCCGGGAAGATCGCGTGCGGGGTGTCGACCATGCCCTCGGACAGGCCGACCAGCAGCTGCTCCTTGGTGAAGATCAGGTCCCGGCGGGAGGAGTCGGCCAGTTCGTACTCGTTGGTCATGGTCAGCGCGCGGGTCGGGCAGGCCTCGATGCACAGCCCGCACAGGATGCAACGGGCGTAGTTGATCTGGTACACCGCGCCGTAGCGCTCACCGGGCGAGTAGCGCTCCTCGTCCCGGTTGTCCGCGCCCTCCACGTAGATCGCGTCGGCCGGGCAGGCCCACGCGCACAGCTCGCAGCCGACGCACTTCTCCAGCCCGTCCGGGTGCCGGTTCAGCTGGTGGCGGCCGTGGAAGCGCGGAGCGGTGGGCTTCTTCTGCTCCGGGTACTGCTCGGTGAGCCGCTTCCTGAACATGGCCTTGAAGGTCACGCCGAAGCCTGCGGCCGGGCCCAGGACGGACGGCCGTTCGGCCCGCTCGTCCCTGCCCGTCTGGTCGGACGACATCGCGGATCAGCTCCCTTCGGAATGGTCGGCCCCGTTGAGGGCGTCCTGCAGTTGCTTCGGGGTGCGCCTGGGCCTGCGCGGCACCGGCGGGAGCTCCTGGCCGGGCAGCGGCGGCACCGGGTACCCGCCCGCCATCGGGTCGAACCCGCCCTTCGGCGCGGCCGTCTCCTCGGACGTCCCGGCGCCCTGCGGCGGCTTCCTCAGGAAGTCCCGCGCCAGCGCCAGCAGCAGGATCGCGCCGACCGGCGCGCCCACGTAGAGCACCACCTGGCCGAAGCCGTAGCCCTCGTTGCGCAGCGCCCGCACGCTCGCGATCAGCACCAGCCAGACCAGTGAGACCGGGATCAGCACCTTCCAGCCCAGCTTCATGAACTGGTCGTAGCGGAACCGGGGCAGCGTGCCGCGCAGCCAGATGAAGAAGAACACCAGCAGCTGGATCTTCAACGTGATCCACAGCATCGGCCACCAGCCGTGGTTGGCGCCCTCCCAGAACGTCGACACCGGCCAGGGGGCCCGCCAGCCGCCCAGGAACAGGGTCGAGGCCACCGCCGAGACGGTCACCATGTTGATGTACTCGGCCAGCATGAACATCGCGAACTTCAGCGAGGAGTACTCGGTGTTGAAGCCGCCGACCAGCTCGCCCTCGGCCTCCGGCAGGTCGAACGGCGCCCGGTTGGTCTCACCGACCATCGCGATCACGTAGACGATGAACGAGACCGGCAGCAGCGCCGCGAACCAGGTCGACTGCTGGTGCGCCACGATCTCGGAGGTCGACATCGAACCCGAGTAGATGAACACCGCCGCGAAGGACAGGCCCATCGCGATCTCGTAGCTGATCATCTGCGCGGACGAGCGCAGGCCGCCGAGCAGCGGGTACGTCGAGCCGGACGACCAGCCGGCCAGCACGATCCCGTAGATGCCGACCGAGGCCGTCGCCAGGATGTACAGCAGCGCCACCGGGAAGTCGGTCAGCTGCAGCGGCGTGCGGGTGCCGAAGACCGACACCTCGTTGCCGGCCGGGCCGAACGGGATCACCGCGAAGGCCATGAACGCGGGGATGGCGCAGACGATCGGGGCCAGGATGTAGACCACCTTGTCCGAGCCCTTGACCACCAGGTCTTCCTTCAGCGCCAGCTTCACGCCGTCCGCCAGCGACTGCAGCAGGCCCCACGGACCGTGCCGGTTCGGCCCGATGCGCAACTGCATCCAGGCCACCACCTTGCGCTCCCAGACGATCGTGATCAGCACCGTCACGACCAGGAACGCGAAGCAGAACACCGCCTTCAGCAGCACCAGCCACCACGGGTCCTGCCCGAAGAAGTGGAGCGTCTCGTACGGCTGCGGAGTCATCGGACCTCCCCTTCCCGGCCGGCCCGGCCCGCGTCCTCGACGGCGGCCGGCTCGGACGCGGCCGCGGCGATCGTGACCAGGTGGCCGACGGTGGTGCCGAGCGTGCGGTGGGCTCCGCCCGGGGTGGAGTTGAGCGGGATCCAGACCGTGCGGTCCGGGAGCGAGTCGGTGACCTCCAGCGGCAGGATCACCGAGCCGGCCGGGCCGGTCACCCGCAGCGCGGCCGCCGTCTCGGCCTCGATCTCCTTCGCGGTGGCCGTCGAGATCCGGGCCACCGCCCGGTGCCGGGTGCCCGCCAGGTGCGGATCGCCCTCCTGCAGCACCCCGTTGTCCAGCAGCTGGCGCCAACCCGCCAGCACCGCCTGGCCGGTCGCCGGGCGCGGCAGCACGCCCGGGTGCGCCGCCGGGTCGGCCGCGCGGTCACCCCGCCAGGGCCCGAAGCGGTCGAGCTCCAGCCGGGCCGCCCGGACGTCCGGCAGCCCCAACCGGTGGCCCAGCGCGTCCGCCAGCATGGTCAGCACGCGCAGGTCGGACTGGAGGTGACGGCCCATCTGCTGGTCGGGCTTCAGCGCGGCCTCGAACATCCGCACCCGGCCCTCCCAGTCCAGGAAGGTGCCCGCCTTCTCCGCCACGGCCGCCACCGGCAGCACCACGTCGGCCCGGGCCGTCACCGCGGACGGCCGCAGCTCCAGCGACACGACGAACGGCACCGCCGCGAGCGCCTCGTCGGCCAGCGCCGGGTCGGGCAGGTCGTCCGGGTCCACCCCGCCGACCAGCAGCGCGTCCAGGTCGCCCTGGGCGGCCGCGGTCAGGATCTGCCCGGTGTCCCGGCCGGGCCGGGAGGGCAGCTCCGCCACTCCCCAGACCGCGGCCGCCTCCGCCCGGGCCGCCGGCGCGGCCACCGGACGGCCGCCGGGCAGCAGGCCCGGCAGTGCGCCGGCCTCCACCGCACCGCGCTCACCGGCCCGGCGCGGCACCCAGGCCAGTTCGGCCCCGGTCGCGTGCGCCAGCCGCAGCAGCGCCGTCAGCGCGCCCGGCACGGCGGCCAGCCGCTCGCCCGCGAGGACCACCGCGCCGGGGCGGCGCAGCAGTTCGGCCGCCTGCCCGGCCTCGTCGTCCAGCGGCTCGTCCGCCGCGAGCGCCGCGAGCCACTCCGGCTCGGTGCCGGGAGCGGCCGGCAGCAGCACGCCGCGCAGCTTGGCCAGGCCCCGGGAGGCGAAGGCCGCCACCGAGTACACCTTCGGTCCGCGGGCGCGTGCGGCCTTGCGCAGCCGCAGGAAGACGATCGGCGACTCCTCCTCCGGTTCGAGGCCCACCAGCAGCACGGCCGGGGCCTGCTCCAGCCGCTCGTACGTGACGCCGTCGCCGGACAGGTCCACCCCGCGCCCGGCGACCGCGGCGGCCAGGAAGTCCGCCTCCTCGCCGCTGTGCGGACGGGCCCGGAAGTCCACGTCGTTGGTGCCCAGCACCACCCGGGCGAACTTGGCGTAGGCGTACGCGTCCTCGACCGTCACCCGGCCGCCGGCCAGCACCCCGGTGCGGGCCCCGCGCAGCCCTTCGGCCGCCCGGGCCAGCGCCTCCGGCCAGGAGGCGGGCACCAGTTCGCCGTCCACCCGCACCAGCGGGGTGGTCAGCCGGTCCCGCTGCTGGGCGTAGCGGAAGGCGAACCGCCCCTTGTCGCAGTTCCACTCCTCGTTGACCGCCGGGTCGTTCCCGGCCAGCCGGCGGAGCACCTTGCCGCGCCGGTGGTCGGTGCGCTGGGCGCAGCCCGACGAGCAGTGCTCGCACACGCTCGGCGAGGAGACCAGGTCGAAGGGGCGCGAGCGGAAACGATAAGCCGCCGAGGTCAGCGCGCCCACCGGGCAGATCTGGATGGTGTTCCCGGAGAAGTACGACTCGAAGTCGTCCCCCTCCCCGGTACCGACCTGCTGCAGCGCGCCGCGCTCCACCAGGTCGATGAACGGGTCCCCGGCGATCTGCTGGGAGAAGCGGGTGCAGCGGGCGCACAGCACGCAGCGTTCCCGGTCCAGCAGCACCTGGCTGCTGATCGGCACCGGCTTCTCGTAGGTGCGCTTCATGCCCTCGAAGCGGGAGTCCGCGTCGCCGGTGGACATCGCCTGGTTCTGCAGCGGGCACTCGCCGCCCTTGTCGCAGACCGGGCAGTCCAGCGGGTGGTTGATCAACAGCAGCTCCATCACGCCGCGCTGGGCCTTCTCGGCCACCGGCGAGCTGAGCTGGGTGCGCACCACCATGCCCTCGGCGACCGGGATGGTGCAGGAGGCGACGGGTTTGCGCTGGCCCTCGATCTCGACGATGCACTGCCGGCAGGCGCCGGCCGGATCCAGCAGCGGATGGTCGCAGAAGCGCGGGATCTGGGTGCCGATCGTCTCGGCGGCCCGGATCACGAGGGTGCCCTTGGGCACCTGCACTTCGACGCCGTCGATGGTGAGCGTGACCAGTTCGACCGCGGGCTTCTGTCCCGTGGAGGCGGTTGGCTCTGTGATCGTCACGCGTGCACCTCCCTCTCGGTGGCGGACTGGTGGCCGGGGCGGGGGCCGTCGGCCCAGACGGTGGAGGCGGCCGGGTCGAACGGGCAGCGGCGCTCGGCCAGGTGCTGCTCGTACTCGGCGCGGAAGTGCTGGAGCGAGGAGACGATCGGGCTTGCCGCACCGTCGCCCAGCGCGCAGAAGGACTTGCCGTTGATGTTGTCGGCGATGTCGAGGAGCTTCTCCAGGTCCCCGTCGACGCCCTCGCCCGCCTCGATCCGCTTGAGCAACTGGACCAGCCAGTAGGTGCCCTCGCGGCAGGGGGTGCACTTGCCGCAGGACTCGTGGGCGTAGAACTCCGTCCAGCGGGTGACCGCCCGCACCACGCAGGTGGTCTCGTCGAAGACCTGCAGCGCCTTGGTGCCGAGCATCGAGCCGGCCGCGCCGACGCCCTCGTAGTCCAGCGGGACGTCGAGGTGCTCGTCGGTGAACATCGGGGTGGAGGAACCGCCCGGCGTCCAGAACTTCAGCCGGTGACCGGAGCGGATGCCGCCGCTGAGGTCCAGCAGTTGGCGCAGGGTGACCCCGAGCGGGGCCTCGTACTGGCCGGGGTTGGTGACGTGGCCGGAGAGCGAGTAGAGCGTGAAGCCGGGGGACTTCTCGGTGCCCAGGCTCCTGAACCACTCCTTGCCCCGGGCCAGGATCGGCGGCACCGAGGCGATCGACTCGACGTTGTTGACCACCGTCGGGCAGGCGTACAGGCCGGCGATCGCCGGGAACGGCGGCCGCAGCCTGGGCTGGCCGCGCCGGCCCTCCAGCGAGTCCAGCAGCGCCGTCTCCTCGCCGCAGATGTACGCACCGGCGCCGGCGTGCACGGTGATGTCGAGGTCCACGCCGGAGCCGAGGATGTTCCGGCCCAGCAGCCCGGCCTCGTACGCCTCCGCGACGGCCGCGTGCAGCCGGCGCAGCACCGGGACGACCTCACCGCGCAGGTAGACGAAGGCGTGGTCGCAGCGGATCGCGTAGGAGGCGATGATCATGCCCTCGATCAGCGCGTGCGGGTTCGCGAACAGCAGCGGGATGTCCTTGCAGGTGCCCGGCTCCGACTCGTCCGCGTTCACCACCAGGTAGTGCGGCTTGCCGTCGTTCTGCGGGATGAACTGCCACTTCATCCCGGTGGGGAAGCCGGCGCCGCCGCGGCCGCGCAGCCCGGCGTCCTTCACCAGGGCGATCACGTCGTCCGGGGGCATGGCCAGGGCGGCCTTGAGACCCTCGTAGCCCTGGTGGCGCCGGTAGGTGGCGAGCGTCCAGGGGCGGCTGTCGTCCCAGGAGGCGGACAGGACGGGGGTGAGCAGCTTCTCGGCCGGCTCTGCGGAGGTCATCACGCTTCGGTCCCTTCCTGTCCGGGCTCCTCGTGGCGCGGGGAGACGACCTTGGTGCCGCCGGTGCCGGGCAGCGCCTCGCCCCGGGAGAGCCGCAGGCCGGCCAGCGAGGGGGCGCCGCCGGCGCCGGACTCGTCGTTGGCGCCGGGGCGCTCGTCGGGGAAGCCGGCCAGGATCCGGGCGGTCTCCTTGAAACCGCACAGCCGGGCGCCCCGGGTGGGCCGCACCTCGCGGCCGGCCCGCAGGTCGTCGACCAGCTTCTTGGCGCTGGCCGGCGTCTGGTCGTCGAAGAACTCCCAGTTGACCATCACCACGGGGGCGTAGTCGCAGGCGGCGTTGCACTCGATGTGCTCGATCGAGACGGAGCCGTCCTCCGTGGTCTCGTTGTTCCCGATCCCCAGGTGCTCCTGGAGCTCCGCGAAGATCTGGTCGCCGCCGAGCACCGCGCACAGGGTGTTGGTGCAGACCCCGACGTGGTACTTCCCGGCCGGGCGCCGCCGGTACATGGTGTAGAAGGTGGCGACGGCGGTGACCTCCGCGGTGGTGAGGTCCAACTGCTCGGCGCAGAACCGGATCCCGGTCGGGCTGACGAAGCCCTCCTCGGCCTGCACCAGGTGCAGCAGCGGCAGCAGTGCCGAGCGGGACTGCGGGTAGCGGCCGATCAGCTCGGCGGCGTCGGCCGCCAGCCGGGCCCGCACCTCCTCCGGGTACGGCGGGGCCGGCAGCGCCGGCAGTCCGAGTTCGACGTTGGTCACCGGTCCACGCCTCCCATCACCGGGTCGATCCCGGCCACCGCGACGATCACGTCGGCCACCTGGCCGCCCTCGCACATCGCCGCCATCGTCTGCAGATTGGTGAACGACGGATCCCGGAAGTGGACCCGGTACGGGCGCGTCCCGCCGTCGCTGACCACGTGCACGCCCAGCTCGCCCTTGGACGACTCGACCGCCGCGTACGCCTGGCCGACCGGGACCCGGAAGCCCTCGGTGACCAGCTTGAAGTGGTGGATCAGGGCCTCCATCGAGGTGCCCATGATCTTGCGGATGTGGTCGAGCGAGTTGCCCATCCCGTCGGGGCCGACGGCCAGTTGGGCGGGCCAGGCGATCTTCTTGTCGCCCACCATGACCGGGCCCGGGCGCAGCCGGTCCAGACACTGCTCGACGATCCGCAGCGACTGCCTCATCTCCGCCAGGCGGATCAGGAAGCGGCCGTAGGAGTCGGCGCTGTCCGCGGTGGCCACCTCGAACTCGTAGTCCTGGTAGCCGCAATACGGGTCGGTCTTGCGCAGGTCGTGCGGCAGGCCGGTGGCGCGCAGGACCGGGCCGGTGGCGCCGAGGGCCAGGCAGCCGGCCAGGTCCAGGTGGCCGACGTCGACCAGCCGGGCCTTGAACACCGGGTTGTCGGTGGCGAGCTTGTCGTACTCGTGCATCCGGGAGCGGAAGACCTTGACCGCCTCGCGGATCTGGTCGACGGCACCGGGCGGCAGGTCCTGGGCGAGGCCGCCGGGGCGCACGTACGCGTGGTTCATGCGCAGGCCGGTGACCAGCTCGAAGACGTCCAGGAACAGCTCGCGGTCCCGGAAGCCGTAGGTCATCAGGGTGGTGGAGCCGATCTCCATGCCGCCGGTGGCCAGGCAGACCAGGTGCGAGGAGATCCGGTTCAGCTCCATCATCATCACGCGGATGACGTTGGCCCGCTCCGGGATGTCGCCGGTGATGCCGAGCAGCTTCTCGACGGCCAGGCAGTAGGCGGTCTCGTTGAACAGCGGGGTCAGGTAGTCCATGCGGGTCACGAAGGTGGTGCCCTGGACCCAGCTGCGGAACTCCATGTTCTTCTCGATGCCGGTGTGGAGGTAGCCGATGCCGCAGCGGGCCTCCTTCACCGTCTCGCCGTCGATCTCCAGGATCAGCCGGAGCACGCCGTGAGTGGACGGGTGCTGGGGGCCCATGTTGACGATGATGCGTTCGTCGTCGGCCCGGCCGACCGCTTCGACCACCTCGCCCCAGTCGCCGCCGGTGACGGTGAAGACCCGGCCTTCGGTGGTCTCGCGGGCCTGTGCCTCCTCGGTCTCGCCGGGAGTCTGTTCGTAGTGCCGGGTGCTCATCAGCTGTACGACCTCCGCTGGTCGGGCGCCGGGATCTGGGCGCCCTTGTACTCGACGGGGATGCCGCCGAGCGGGTAGTCCTTGCGCTGCGGGTGGCCCAGCCAGTCGTCGGGCATCATGATCCGGGTGAGCGCCGGGTGCCCCTCGAAGACCAGGCCGAAGAAGTCGTAGGTCTCCCGCTCGTGCCAGTCGTTGGTGGGGTAGACGCTCACCACGGAGGGGATCCGCGGGTCCGCGTCCGGGGCGGTGACCTCCAGCCGGATCAGCCGGCCGTGGGTGATCGAGCGCAGGTGGTAGACCGCGTGCAGCTCGCGGCCCTTGTCGCCCGGGTAGTGCACCCCGCTGACACCGAGGCACAGTTCGAAGCGCAGCGCCGGGTCGTCGCGCAGGGTGCGGACGGTCCTCAGCAGATGGTCGCGGTCGATGTGGAAGGTGAGTTCACCGCGGTCGACCACGGTCTTCTCGATCACCTCGGCCGGGTCAAGGCCCTGTTCCTCCAGGGCGCCCTCCAGCTCGTCGGCGACCTCGTCGAACCAACCGCCGTACGGGCGTTCGCTGGGGCCGGGCAGGGCGATCGGGGCGGTCAGGCCGCCGAAGCCGGAGGTGTCGCCGCTGTCGTGGCTACCGAACATGCCCTGGCGGCGGCCGACCACCTCCACCGGGATCTCACGGACCGGCTGCTCCGGGATCGGCTGGGCGGCGGCTGACTGCTCGGGGGCCGGCTGGGCGGCGGCCGGCGGGGCGGGGGCCGGCTGCTCGGGGCGGGTCTCGGGTGCCTGGTCGTTCATCGCAGCTGCCCCCGCATCTCGCTGATCGGGGTGGCCTTCAGCGCGAGGGCCTCGCCGAGTTCCTCGGCACGGCGCCTGTTCACGCCCAGCGGCTCGTGCCGGATCTTGTCGTGCAGCTTCAGGATGGCGTCCATCAGCATCTCCGGGCGGGGCGGGCAGCCGGGCAGGTAGATGTCCACCGGGACGATGTGGTCGACGCCCTGGACGATCGCGTAGTTGTTGAACATCCCGCCGGAGGAGGCGCAGACGCCCATCGAGATGACCCACTTGGGGTTGGCCATCTGGTCGTACACCTGGCGCAGCACCGGGGCCATCTTCTGGCTCACCCGACCCGCGACGATCATCAGATCGGCCTGCCGGGGAGAGCCCCGGAAGACCTCCATGCCGAACCGGGCCAGGTCGTAGCGGCTGGCGCCGGTGGTCATCATCTCGATCGCGCAGCAGGCCAGACCGAAGGTGGCCGGGAAGAGTGACGACTTGCGCACCCAGCCGGCGGCCGTCTCCACGGTCGTGAGCAGAAAGCCGCTCGGCAGCTTCTCCTCGATTCCCATCAGATCCCTCTCAATGCCCTCAAGTGCTCTGGTACGTCGGCCGGTTCCGGCTTGTCCGCCCGTTCACAAGCGGTTGCGCGCGGTCGCCGGATCACCGGGTCGACGGGTCGACGGGTGGAACGACCAGCCCGCGCTCAGTCCCACTCCAGGCCGCCGCGGCGCCAGACGTAGGCGTACGCGACGAAGACGGTGGCGATGAACAGGAGCATCTCGACCAACCCGAAGATCCCCAGGGCGTCGAAGGTCACCGCCCAGGGGTAGAGGAAGACGATCTCGATGTCGAAGACGATGAAGAGCATCGCCGTCAGGTAGTACTTGATCGGGAACCGACCGCCGCCCACGGGCTGCGGGGTCGGCTCGATGCCGCACTCGTACGCCTCCAGCTTGGCCCGGTTGTAGCGCTTGGGGCCGGTGAGAGAGGCCATCACGACGGAGCCGACCGCGAACGCCGCCGCGATGGCACCGAGTACGAGGATCGGCGCGTAGGCATTCATTGCCCCGCTCCCTCCGTCCAGTCGTCCTTGACTGCAGATCGGAACCGGCGGGTCACGCTCAGGTGAACCCGCGCCCCAGTTCCCGGGATCCGCCTCATGTGAGGCAGTTCACAAACCCTGGAGTGAGCGCATCCTATGCCCGTCGGCTTGTGATCTGCGACACGCAGTTCAACGGGATCTTTGTGATCTACGACACTCCGCTATTCGTGGCGAATGTGAACATGCCCAGAGTTGTCAACGCAAAGGAGTCAAATGATCACAACCAGTCCCAACTCACTTTGAAGTGGCTGGTCAGTGGCGGGCTGCTATATCAACTAGAGGCAGTGGAAGGCAAATTTCCGGGCGTCATGTTGACGTGTTATAGCGGCTCACCCGCAGGGGTGGCGGGGGGCGGAACGTGTGCTTGACCCTTCGTTCACAAGGGGTGGGGACGGGGGTGGGGGGTGGGGTCAGGCGTGAGGGCGGGCGCCGGCGGGGCGGGCCGGGTGTGAAGGGTGGGCCGGCCTGAGGAGTGCGGCCATAGGGGGCGGGCGACGGCGGAGGCGGGCAGCGGTGGAGGCGGGCAGCGGTGGAGGCGGGCTGGCCTGGGGGAGCCGAGGGGGTCCCTTCCTGCCACCGGCTCCGCCGACTCGGCCCCTTCGCCGCCGCTCGCCGCTGCCTCGCGCCGTCGCCTGCGGTTCTGCCAGCACCAGCAGCTCGGCCCTCCGCGCCGTCGCCCAGCCGTTCCGCCGCCGACGGAGGTGTCCGCCGGAGGCGGCCGTCGGAGGCGGCCGTCGGAGGCGGCCGCCGGTGCGGCTGTCGGTGCGGCTGTCGGTGCGGCTGTCGAGAGACGCCGTCGAGCGGTTCCGCCCGTCGATCGAGGCCTTCCGTGACTACCGGTTGCCGGCGGCCTGCTCCCACACCCAGGCCGCGATGCCCACCCGGTTACGGGCGCCGAGCTTGCGCTGGATGCTGGCGAGGTGGTTCTTCACCGTCCCCGGTGAGATGAACAGCCCGGCGCCGATCTCGGCGTTGGTCGCGCCGTCCGCCACCTGCTCGGCGATCTCCCGTTCCCTTGCCGTCAGTTCCTCCACCGGCCCGGCTATCAGCGGGCCCTTCGCGCCCGGCCCGGAGCCCACCCCCGAGCCGATCCCGGAGCCCGACCCCGGCACTCGCTCCGCCGCCTGTTCCGCTCCCGGAAGCGCCATGTGCCGCAGCAGCCGCACGGTGACCTGCGGGCTGATCAACGCGTCCCCGGCCATCGCGGCTCGGATCGCCTCGATCAGCAGCACGGGCCCCGAGCGCTTCAGCAGGAACCCCGCCGCTCCGTAGCGCAGCGCCGCGTGCACGTACTCATCCAGGTCGAACGTGGTCACCACGATGACCTTGTGCTGCTCGGCCAGTTGCCGGGTGACCTCCAGGCCGTCGAGCTTTGGCATCCGGATGTCGGCGAGCACCACGTCCGGTCGCAGCCGCTTCGCCTCGGCCACCGCCGCGCTGCCGTCCGCTGCCTCGGCCACCACCGTGATGTCCGGCTGGGTGTCCAGGATCATCCGGAACGCACTGCGCACGTCCGCCTGGTCGTCCGCGATCAGGACTCGGACCGGTCCCGTGCTGCTGTTCATTCCTGCCCCTCCCCTGCCGCTGCGCCGACCGACAGCGGCTCCTGCGATCGACCCGGCGCGCCCGCGGCCGCGTTCAACGGCAGCGCCGCCGTGACCCGCCAGCCCTCCCGCTCGTACGGACCGGCCTCCAACGAGCCACCCAGAGCTTCCGCCCGGGCCGCCAGCCCAGAGAGCCCGCTCCCCCCACCCCGACGTGGGCGCCCTCCCGAAGCCGGAGCGCCACCGTCATTGGTCACGGTCAGCTCCAACCGCCCCCCGCTTCGGCGGACCTGCACGTCGACCGTCCGCGCGGTGGGCGCGTGCCGCCGGACATTGGTCAGGGACTCGACCACGATCCGGTGGAGCGTGCCCTCCACCTCGCGGGGCACCGGCCCTTCGGGAAGCTCCACCCGCACCTCGGCGCCGCCCGCAGCGGTGAACCGCTCGGCCACCTCCACGAGTTCTGCCAGGCCGTGCTGAGGACTCCGGCCACCTGCCTCCTCGCTGCGCAACAGCTGAACGGTGCGGTCCAAGGAGGCGAGCGCCCGCTGCCCGGCCTGCTCTATCCGCTCGAACATCTCGACCGCCCGAGCCGGGTCGAGGGAGGCCAGGTAGGCCCCCGCCTGGGCCTGGGCCACCATGCCGCTGACGTCGTGCGCCACGAAGTCGTGCAGGTCGTGTGCCAGTTCGAGCCGCTGGGCCCGACGGGCCTCGGCCACCGCCCTGGCCCTGCCGTCGTCCAGGCCCCGGAGGTAGAGCCCGATCAGCACGGTCGGCAGGCACAACATCGACCCGAAGCCGAAGAGCATGAACGCGTCGGCCGGCCCCTCGACAACCGTGAAGCGAGACGGCCAGAGGGCGACCGCTCCACTCGCGGTCCACGTCGCCACCGCGCACCTGGGGCCTTCCTCGGCGCGCAGGGTCAGGAGAACCGCCAGAAGCAGGGCGGCCACCTCGACCAGCCCGACCGCTCCGGACAGACGGTTCTCCTCCGTCCAGCGCCCGGCGCACCAGACGGTGACCGAGACCGCCACCGATACCGCCCCGAGAACGGTCGTCACTGCGGCCAAGCCGTAGCGCGCGCGGACCGCCCAAGCCGGCAGCAACAGGGCCGGCACCACCAGCCACAGCAGCTGAGTCATCGTCACCACCTTCGTCTCTCATCGCCTGACGTCACATTACGACGCGGTTCGGGTGCTGCGCCTGTGTCGATCGGCATATTCCACAGGCTGATTGACCAGGGCTAACAGCCCGATCGGCACTGCCGCAGCTCCCTGGTGAACATCCAGTCTTGAGCCATCGCACCGGCCGAGGGGTCGGTCTGGTCCCGAGGGAGCACCCACCATGTCAAAGCTCATGATCAACGCCCGCAGCGCGGGGCACCGGAGCGGCTCGGCCGCCACCGGCCCCGTCGCCCCGGCAGGCTCTGCGCACCCGGCAGCCCTTGCTCCCGCGGACGTCCCGCCCGCCCCGCGCTGGGCCCGGTTCGCCGCCAAGGCCGCCGTCCTCACCACCGTCCCCTCCGGGCTGTGGCGGATCGCGTTCGGCTTCGGCGTCCCGGTCGGCTTCAGCGGCGCGACGGCCGCGGCGTACGGCGAGCACCAGCCCGGGTGGGGCACCGTCTACTGCGTGGCACTGAGCGCCCTGGCCGAGTCCCTGGCGTTCCTGACCCTCGGCCTGGTCCGGCCCTGGGGGCAGGTGGCGCCCCGATGGATCCCGCTGATCGGCGGCCGCCGGGTTCGGCCGCTCGCGGCGATCATCCCGGCGCTGCTGGGCTCGGCGATACTCACCTACCTCGGCATGAAGGGGCTGTCCGGGCGCTGGGCCGACAACTTGGCGGAGCCCGATTCGCCGCACGGTCTCGCCGGGGTGGTGATGACCATCGCCTATGCGCCACTTGTCGCCTGGGGTCCGCTGCTCGGCGCGGTCACCGTCGACTACGCCCGTCGCACCCTGCGGCGGCGCCGGTGACCACGACGACGGGTCACACCGGAGCCGACTCCCGCCGCGGCTCGCCGAGCCCGGAACCCGCACCGGCGCCCAGGTCCGCAACGGCCCCTGTCTCGGCCGCTGGACCGGCCCCCGCCCCGTCCCCGCCCCCGGCCGGGCGAGACATCGGGGCGGCACGACGGCCCCACTCGGTCGCGACGAGCACCAAGGCCCCGCCGAGCAGGGCGAGTGGGCCCATCCGGTTCCCGGCCACGGTGATCCCGAAGACGGCGGCCCACAGTGGTTCGGTGCCGAGCAGCAAGCTCACCCGGGAGGGCGAGGTGGCCCTGACGGCCCACATCTGGACGAAGAAGGCGAACAGCGTGCAGAACAAGGACAGGTGGAGCAACCAGGCCCACTGGCCGACCCCGTACGAGCCCGCGAGGATCCATGGCGCCGGCCCCACGGACAGCGCGACAACGGCGAACACACCCGTTGCCACGGCGAGTTGGACCCAAGTCACCGCGAGCATGTCGGAGTTCCGCAGTGCCCGGCAGCGGCCCATGGCGAGGACGTACGCGGAACGCACGAGGGCCGCCCCCAGCACCAGCAGGTCGCCGAGCGAGGGAGCACGCAGCCCGCCGTCCCCGGTGAGCAGGGCCACGCCGAGGACTGCCACTCCGGCGGCTGCCAGGAAGGCCCGCGGTGGCGCGGTCCGACCGAGGGCACTCTCCCCGAGCGGGGTGAGCACCATCGCGAGGCTGATGATCAGCCCAGCGTTGGTCGCGGAGGTGTGCACGGCGCCGTAGGTCTCCAGCAGGAAGATCCCGCTGAGCACCAACCCCAATGCGGCGCCTCCGAGCCACTCCGCCCGGCTCAGCCGTCGCAGCGCCCGCCAGGCGGCTGCCCCTAGCGGCGGCAACACCAGCCCGAACCGCAGCACGAGCATCGCCACGACGGTTCCCGGGCCGGCCACCCGCTGGACGGCGAGGAAGCTCGACCCCCACACCACCGCCACGAGCAGCACCGGAAGATCACGAAGGACCGAGGAGGTCGATCTCTTGGACAGGGAGGCAGGCATGGCGAGGATCCCTCCGAGCGAACGGAACCGGCGGGCGCGAGTACCGTACGGCGTCGGACGGACCAGGAGCCGGGCGGAAAGCCCGGCGGCGCATGGGGTAGGGCGTGGAGCGAGGGTGCGGCGTGGAGCGAGGGCGCGCCATCATCGCGCACCGGACACCCCGTGATCAACGGCGTTCCGGACACTGGATGGTCCACTCGGTCCATCAGGCCCGAACTGCCCGGCCGGCCTGCTCAGATCCGTTCGGCCCACCCTCCCGGTTCGCCCCCTCCTGTCCACGCGGGCTACTCCGTCCGCACGGTCAGTCGTCGAGCAACCCGTTCGCCGCCGCGATCGCTTCGATGTCGGCCGGCGTGCCGGACATGATGACGCGGACGTGCTCGGTGACGAGCTCGACCGGCCAGTCCCACCAAGCCGCGCGGAGCAGCCGCTCGACGTCGGCATCGTCGAAGCGGCGCCGGATCGGTCGGGCAGGGTTGCCTCCGACGACGGTGTACGGCTCGACGTCAGCGGTGACCACCGCACCGGCAGCGACGATCGCACCATCGCCGATCCTGACGCCCGGCAGGACAGTGGCCCCGAAGCCGAGCCAGACGTCGTTGCCGATCACGGTGTCGCCCCGGGTGGGCAGACCCGTGACGAGGTCGAGGGTCCGTTCCGTCCAGCTGCCGCCGAACATCGTGAACGGGAAGGTGGAGACGCCGATGTCCGGGTGGGCGGCACCCGCCATCAGGAAGCGGGTCCCGGTGGCGATCGCGCAGTACTTGCCGATCACCAGCCGCTCGGGACCGTACGCGTAGAGGACGTTGCGCTCCTCGAAGCGAGTGGCGCCCTCGGGGTCGTCGAAGTAGGTGTACTCACCGACCTCGATCCGCGGGTCGGTGACGAGCGACCGCAGCAGGACGACCCGGTCGTGGCCGGCGAGCGGGTGAAGGAGGGCGGGGTCGGGGATGGCAGTGGCGGTCATTCGGCTCCTCTCGTAATGCGACAGGAATCGCATTACGATCAGCATGGCACGACCGCCGCCCCACAGCAAGAGTTAACGCGACTGGAGTCGACTTTGACTGAAGTGACCAACCCCGAGCAGCCACCCCGCACTCCCACCCCGCGCCCCGGTGGCCGCACCGCACGGGTCCGGGCGGACGTGGTCGCCGCCACGCTCGCCGAAGTCACCGAGAAGGGGTACGACGGCCTCACGGTCGAGGCGGTCGCCACCCGCGCCGGCGTCCACAAGGCGACCCTCTACCGGCGATGGGGCGGCGTGGACGGACTGGTCGCGGAGGCCCTGGCGTCCTCCGCCGACCAGCCCTGGCCGCTGCCCGACACCGGCGACCTCCGGCAGGACCTTCGCCGGATCACCCAGGAGGTGTTCAGCGTCTTCACCGATCCGGAGCTCGGCCCCACGCCGACCGCGCTGATCTCCGCCGCCCAGCGCTCCGACGTCGGCGCCGCCGCGCTACGCGCCTTCTTCGCCGCCCGCCACCGCCAAGCCGCCGAGGTGGCCGAACGGGCCGTCGCCCGCGGCGAGCTGCCCACCGGAACGGACGGCGACGAGGTCGTCCGGGCCGCGACCGCCCCGCTCTACTACCGCCTGTTCGTGACCGGCGAACCGCTCGACGCCCGCACCGCCGAGCGAGCCGCCGACGCCGCCGCCCTCGCCGCCCGCGCAGGACTGTTCGCTTCCCCTCCGGCCGAACCCGACGACCGCAACGCCAGCGACGACCGCAATGACCGCAACGACCGCAACGACGGCGACGGCGACGGCGGCGGCGGCGACGAAAGCAGCCAGGCCTGAGCAACCACGACCAGCAGGACGACGGAGACGACCGGAGCAGACAACCGACACCACAAGGACGACCACAAAGACCTCACCGATCCAAGCGCCCCCACCCCGACACCGACCAACCCCGAGGGCCATTGACGCGCCATCACCCTGGCGCCACCACACCCGCCCCGGGCGTCCCGCCCCCTACCGCGGACCCACCCGCCCGTGGATGATTCCTCCATGACAATCCAGCCGTCCACCACCCTTCGGAAGGCCCGTCACGTGAATCGCAAGCACTGGGCGCTGGTCGCCGCCGCCACCGTCCTCCCGCTCGCGGCGAGCACCGGCACCGCCGTCGCCGCGCCCTCGGACGCCACCCCCGCTCCGAGCGCGGCCTGCACCTACACACCGGCCGTGCCGGCCGACAACTTCAAGGGCATCCCGGTCTTCGACGCCCGGAAAGCGGCTCAGCCGTACCGCGCGACGCTGAGGACCAACCAGGGGGCGATCACCTTCGAGGCCCTGACCGACAAGGCACCCTGCACCACCTTCTCGTTCCGCTTCCTCGCCGAGCACGACTACTTCGACCGCACCCACTGCCACCGGCTCACCACCCAGCGGATCTACGTCCTGCAGTGCGGCGACCCGACCGGCACGGGCAGCGGCGGGCCCGGCTACTCCTTCCCGGACGAGAACCTCACCGGGGCCACCTATCCGGCCGGCACCGTGGCCATGGCCAATGCCGGTCCGAACACCAACGGCAGCCAGTTCTTCTTCGTCTGGAAGGACACCAAGCTATCCCCCGCCTACACCCCGTTCGGCCGGATCACGGCCGGTCTGGACGTCCTGCAGAAGATCGCCGCCGCCGGCGAGGACGACCAGAACAACCCGGGCGACGGCTTCCCGAACGTCCCGGTGAACATCCGGCAAGTGAAGATCAGCAAGCGCTGACACCGGCGACGCCCGCCTCCCGTACGGTGACAGCAGCAACGACACCGCAGGGGAGCAGCACCGCATGGACAGCCGGATCTGGGAGAGCGTCGACCACCTGGTCGCATGGCTGGACGAACAGAGCACCCAGTCGCCGCAGGAGGAGCGCCTGCTGCGGCTGCTCAAGCTCTCCGAGGAGGTCGGCGAGGTGGGCGCGGCGGTGATCGGTGCCACCGGCCAGAACCCGCGCAAGGGCGTCACCCACACCTGGGAGGACGTCCAGCACGAGCTCTGCGACGTCGTCTTCAGTGCCCTGGTCGCGCTCCGCACGCTCACCCCGGACGCGTCCCGGGTGTTCGCCGAACGCCTCGCCTACGTCGAGCAACGCTCCGCCGCCGCCCGCCCCCTCCCGGAGAGTTCGGAACGGCGGGAGACGGCGGAGCAGCCGGAGACCGCGGAACAGGCGCAGCCAGACCGAGGGGCGACCGATCCGGAATGACCGGGCCGCAAGACGGAAGCCCCGGCACAGCCCGAGCCGCCCGCGGCGGCCCGGTGCACGCCGCCACCCCGTAGCCCGCCCCTCAGCTCCTCAGCCCATGCCCCGACCCGGCTCCCCGGGCCCCCGGGCCCCGGCCCCAACCCCGGCCTCGGACCCGGCTCCGGTCCCGCCCCTGCCTCGGCCCCGGCCCCGGTCCTGCCTCGGCCCGGACCGCGGCTCGTCAGGCGTTGGGCGCGACCCGAGTCAGCCCGTTGATCACGCGGTCCATCGCGTCGCCGCCCTGGGGGTCGGTGAGGTTGGCGAGCAGCTTGAGGGTGAAGCGCATCAACAGCGGTCGGGGCAGGCCGTGCTGGGCGGCCAGCTGCATGACCTTGGGGTTGCCGATGAGCTTCACGAAAGCGCGGCCCAGCGTGTAGTAGCCGCCGTACACGTCCTTGAGGATGCGCGGGTAGGCCTGGAGGGCGCGCTCGCGCCCCCCGGCGGTGACCCGGGCCAGGGCCTGGGTGATGACCCCGGCGGCGATCTGGCCGGATTCCATCGCGTAGGCGATGCCCTCGCCGTTGAACGGGTTGACCATGCCGCCCGCGTCGCCGACCAGCAGCAGGCCGCGGGTGTAGTGCGGCTGCCGGTTGAAGGCCATCGGCAGGGCGGCGCCGCGGATCGGGTCGGTCATGTTCTCGGGCGTGTAGCCCCACTCCTCGGGCATGCTCGCGCACCAGGCCTTGAGGACCTCGCGCCAGTCGAGTTCGCCGAACGCGGAGGAGGAGTTGAGGATGCCGAGGCCGACGTTGGAGGTGCCGTCGCCCATGCCGAACACCCAGCCGTAGCCGGGCAGCAGCTTGCGCTGGCCGTCGCGGGTGTCCCACAGCTCCAGCCAGGACTCCAGGTAGTCGTCGTCGTGGCGCGGCGAGTTGAAGTACGTGCGGTAGGCGACGCCCATCGGGCGGTCCTCACGCCGGTGCAGGCCCATGGCCAGCGAGAGCCGGGTGGAGTTGCCGTCGGCGGCGACCACCAGGGGGGCGCGGAAGGTGACCGCTCGCTTCTCCTCGCCCAGCTTGGCGGTGACGCCGACGATCCGGCCGGTGCGGTCGTCGAGGACCGGCCCACTCACGTTGCAGCGCTCGTAGAGTCGCGCGCCGGCCTTCTCGGCCTGGCGGGCCAGGAGTTCGTCGAAGTCGGCGCGCTTGCGGACCAGGCCGTAGTCGGGGAAGGAGGACAGTTCGGGCCAGTCCAGCTCCAGCCGGACGCCGCCGCCGATGATGCGCAGGCCCTTGTTGTGGAGCCAGCCGTTCTCGGTGGAGACGTCGATGCCCATGTCCACCAGTTGCTTGGTGGCGCGCGGGGTCAGTCCGTCGCCGCAGACCTTCTCGCGCGGGAAGGCGGTCTTCTCCAGCAGCAGCACGTCCAGCCCGGCCTGGGCCAGGTAGTACGCGGTGGTGGAGCCGGCCGGTCCGGCGCCCACCACGATGACGTCCGCGGTGCTCTCGACCGTGCTGTCCGGCTTCGTCAGATCGGCTGCGGTCTCGGACACGTGGACACACTCCTGGAGCTGCGGCGGGGGGACGGCGGCTTTTGTTCTCCGGCAGTCTAGTTCCGCTCACGCCGTCGGCGGCCCCCGCGCCCTGCCCCGCCGGGCTACGTGGTCTTGTAGCCCCGGTGCAGCGCCACGATCCCGCCCGTGAGGTTGCGCCAGGCGACCTTCGACCAGCCGCTCGTCTGCAGCTTGGCGGCCAGCGAGGGCTGGTCCGGCCAGACCCGGATGGATTCGGCGAGGTAGACGTACGCGTCCGGGTTGCTGCTGACGGCGGTCGCCACCGGCGGCAGCGCACGCATCAGGTACTCGGTGTAGACCGTGCGGAAGGGCGTCCAGGTCGGCGTGGAGAACTCGCAGATCACCAGCTTGCCGCCGGGCTTGGTGACCCGGTGCATCTCGCGCAGCGCCGCCTCGGTGTCCTGAACGTTGCGCAGCGCGAAGGAGATCGTCACCGAGTCGAAGGTGTCGTCGGCGAACGGCAGCCGGGTGGCGTCGCCGGCCGTGAGCGGCAGCTCGGGGTGGCGGCGCTTGCCCTCGGTGAGCATGCCGACCGAGAAGTCGCACGGGACGACCGTGGCCCCGGCGTCGGCGAAGGGCAGCGAGGAGGTGCCGGTGCCGGCCCCGAGGTCGAGTACGAGGTCCCCCGGTCCGGCGGCCACCGCCTCGGCCACCGCCCGGCGCCAGGCGCGGGCCTGGCCGAGGGAGAGCACGTCGTTGGTGAGGTCGTACTTGGCCGCGACGTCGTCGAACATGGCGGCGACTTCGTGCGGCTGCTTGTCCAGAGAGGCTCGGGTCACGGACCCATTGTTCACCCTGGAACGGACGCGCCGGTCAACGGGGCGCACCGGTCGCCGTCCGGCGGCGTCAGTACACCCCGCCTCGGCCGCCCGCGCGCCGCCCGGCGGCGTCAGTACACCCCGCCTCGGCCGCACGCCGCCGACGGGGTCAGTGCACCCCGCGTCGGCCGGCCGCACGCCGCCGGCGGCGGGAGCGCTTGCCGTGGGTGATCGCGGGCATCCCGTCGGCCAGCGCCTCGGCGGCCAGCGCGAGGTTGGCGGTGAGACGGCCCTGCCCGTTGCGGACCGCGACGGTCCTCCGGTGCCGGCGGATGCGCAGCACGCAGATCGCGAAGAGCACCACGGCCACCGGCACGCTGAACCGGGCCAGCCCGACGCCGACCGGCTGGGGGTAGGTGTCGCCGCAGATCCGTACGGCTCCGGGGTCGTCAGCAGCGTGCTCCAGGCAGATCGTGTCGCCGATTCTGGCACCGTCGGCCAGCGGCAGCGCGGCAGCGGTGTGCGGCTGGCCGCTCACCTTGTAGGTGACCGCGCTGTAGGTGCCGCCGCCGGTGGGCAGCTGGGTGACGACGCCTTCGACTCTCACCGGGTGTGCCCCGATCCGGTCCGCCTGGTCGGCCTGACGCCAACCGAGCAGGCACATGCCGACGGCCAGCACTGCGCTGAGCACGGCGGCGAGGTACCAACCACGGCCCAACCGCGGGGTGCGCGGCGGGGGAACGGTCGCGGTTCGCATGGTTCCTGTCCTGGCTTGCCTCCGGGGCCCGCCTGTGGCGCGGCCCCGCCGCCCGCGGGCACGGGCGGTGGTGTGGTGAGGGTACGGAGTGAGCTGTCCGGGATCGTATCCGCTGGCGGGCCCTCAGGTCACGGCGAAGGGGCAATCACCCCCCGGGGTGAGTACCGGAGTTCGGGGGCACACGAAGCAAGTGCCTTGCACAGCAGGGCGATCCTGCTACTGACGAGTACGTCACACCGGACCGCTCCCGCGGTCCGTCACCGTCGGCGGTACACCAACCGCCCGCCCAGGACGGTTGCCAGACAGCCGCCCGCCCGCGGCCCAGAGTTCCCCTCGACGTCAACGGCGGAACCTCCGGAAGCCTCCTGGACCTCCGCCACACGGACCTCCGGAAGCCCCGAAACCTCCGGAAGCCCCGAAACCTCCGGAAACTCCGAAACCTCCGAAACCCCCTGGGCCTCATGGACCTCACGAACCCCGGCCCCACGAACCTCCGGAGCCTCCTGGAGCTCGAAGACCGCGAAGTCCGCCCGCCCGCCGGCCGTCACCCGCCCGTACACGGCCCGCCCCAGCGGCAGCACCGCCAGCGGATCCAACGGCGCCGCCCCGGCCACCGCGCCCCCCAACGGCTCCCCCGCCCCCGCCGAAAGTTCCCCCGCCGTCGCCCGCAGCCCCGAACGCGCGACCGCCGTCCGCACCGACGGCCGCTCGAAGGGCCCGGCCACCGCCGTCACCCCGTAGCCGAGCATCCGCTGGAGCCCCCGTCGTGCGCTCGCCCCGCAGCGGGTCTCGTCGGCACAGCCGGCCAAGCCGTCCGCGAGCGGTTCGACGCCGATCTGCTCCCGCGGGTCCGGGTGGTAGTCGCGCTCCAACGCCCGCTGCCCGTAGGGGTTGCGCAGCCCGGGCGTGAGCACCGCCCGTCCCCAGTCCCGGACCCGCGCCGCCGGGTGCGCAGCCGCCAGCTCGGGGTAGGGCCCGACGGCCTCGACGTGCTCGCCGCGCACCACCACCGCCCCGTCGGCGAAGGACGGGGCGGTGGGGTCGGCCGGGTCGGGCAGCACCAGGGCCGCCCGGTGGAGGGTCAGCACCGGTCCGGACTCAGTTGTCCAGGATCTTCAGCTCGGGGTGGGCGGTGCCGCCCTCGATCGCCGTGGAGGCGATGTGCGAGGCGACCCGCGGGTCGACCGGGTCGTTCGCCGGGTCGTCCAGCACCCGCAGGTGCTCGTACGTGGTCGAGCGCTGCGCGGGGACGCGGTCGGCGGCCCGGATCAGGTGGATCAGCTCGGTGAGGTTGGAGCGGTGCTTGGCACCGGCCGCCGAGACGACGTTCTCCTCCAGCATGACCGAGCCGAGGTCGTCCGCGCCGTAGTGCAGCGACAGCTGGCCCGCCTCCTTGCCGGTGGTGAGCCAGGAGCCCTGGATGTGGGCGACGTTGTCGAGGAACAGGCGGGCGATCGCGATCATCCGCAGGTACTCGAAGACGGTGGCCTGGGTCGAGCCCTTGAGGTGGTTGTTCTGCGGCTGGTAGGTGTACGGGATGAAGGCCCGGAAGCCGCCGGTGCGGTCCTGCACCTCGCGGATCATCCGCAGGTGCTCGATCCGTTCGGCGTTGGTCTCGCCGGTGCCCATCAGCATGGTGGAGGTGGACTCGACGCCGAGGCCGTGGGCGATCTCCATGATCTCCAGCCAGCGCTCGCCGGACTCCTTCAGCGGGGCGATCGCCTTGCGCGGCCGCTCCGGCAGCAGTTCCGCGCCGGCGCCGGCGAAGGAGTCCAGGCCCGCCTTGTGGATCCGGGTGATCGCCTCCTCGACGGAGACGTCCGAGATCCGGGACATGTGCTCGACCTCGGAGGCGCCCAGCGAGTGGATCACCAGCTGGGGGAACTCGGCCTTGATCGCCGAGAACGCGCGCTCGTAGTACTCCACGCCGTAGTCCGGGTGGTGGCCGCCCTGGAACATGATCTGGGTGCCGCCGAGTTCGACGGTCTCCGCGCAGCGGCGCAGGATCTCGTCGAGCTCGCGGGACCAGCCCTTGTCGCTCTTCGGCGGCACGTAGAAGGCGCAGAACTTGCACGCCGTCACGCAGACGTTGGTGTAGTTGATGTTGCGCTCGATGATGTACGTCGCGATGTGCTCGGTACCGGCGTAGCGACGGCGGCGCACGGCGTCGGCGGCGGAGCCGAGCGCGTGCAGCGGCGCCGAGCGGTAGAGCTCCAGCGCCTCCTCCGGAGTGATCCGGCCACCGCCGGCGGCCCGGTCGAGCACGGCCTGCAGGTCGGTGCTGGACGCATCGAGGGTGGTCGCTGCGAGCTCGGTCACCTGGCGGCCTTCTCTCTCTCAAGTGCTACGGGGGTACGGCCGAACCAGCCTACGCCAGGCCTTTCGGACACCCTCAGCCCGCCGTCCCGTTCACCTTGTGCATCGTTCCGACGGGGTTCCCGGCGGCCGGGTCGGCGGAGCTGAACCTGATCGTCCCGTCGGCCTGGAGGGTGAGCGTCTCGGTCTCGGCGCCTCCGGTGCAGGTGCCGGGGAGCGAGGAGCGCACCAGCCGCGACTGGAAGACCAGCTTGGTGTCGGAGACCGACCTGAGCGTCCAGGCGCCCTCGCAGCTGATCGACACCAGGCCGGTGACGGCGTTGCGGCTGGTGGTGGCCTCCTGGCCGATCGCGGCCGGCCGGACGGTGAGGGTGGTGGTGCCGCCGGGCAGTCCCTTGTCGGTGACCATGTCCCCGGTCCAGGTGCCCAGGAAGGCGGCCGGCACCGCGTTCGGTCCGCCGGTCGCGGCCGCCGACGGCGACGCGGAGGGGGCCTGGCCCGTCGACGGTACTGCCGACCGGGACGCCGAGGCACCGTCCGTGCCGCCCGGCACGAAGGCCCCGGGCGAGGCGATCGCGTCGCTCGGGTCGATCGACGGGACGGGCAGCGGCCCCACGGCCGGAACCACCGGATCGTCCCGGTGCCATTGCTCGTAGAGTCCGTACCCCACGCCCGCGAGCACGGCGGCCGCCAGCACGGCCGCCGTGGTGAGGCGGGCCGGTCGCCGCCACCACGCCTTCTCCGGTGCCGGGCGACCGAACCCGCCCGGCGGGTAGTAGCCGGCCGGCATGGTCGGCGTCGGCACCACCTCGGCCCCGTCCGCGCCCCCGGCGCCCGGCCCGCCACGCACGCCCCCGGCAACGCCCACGCTCCCCGCGCCGGCCTCCGCAACCCCCCTGCCGTTCTCCGCGTCCTTCCTGTTCTCCCCGCTCCCCCTGCTCTCCCCGCTCCCCCTGTGCTCCCCGCTCTCCCCGCCTCCCGCGGCTTCCCCCGGCTCGTCCTCCAGGTCCAGCAGTTCCACGGCGCTGCGCCCCACCCCGGCCGCGAGCGCCGACGGCAGGAAGCCCCACAGCCGGGCGGTGCCCGCGCCGTCCGGGTCGAGCCGGGCCGCCAGCTGGGCGGGCGTGGGCCGGGCGGTCGGGTCCTTCGCCAGGCAGTCGAGGATGATCGTCCGCAGCGGCTCGGCGGCCCCGGTCACGTCCGGTTCCTCGTGGAGCACCCGGTACAGCAGGACGGCCGCGCTGACCCCCTCGCCGAAGGGGTGCACGCCGGTGGCGGCGAAGGCCAGCACGGCACCGAGCGAGAAGACGTCCCCGGCCGGACCGACCTGCCGCCCGTTCGCCTGCTCCGGCGACATGAAGCCGGGTGAACCCACCACATAACCCGATCGAGTGAAACCGCTGGTCGCGTCCAGCGCCCGGGCGATCCCGAAGTCGATGAGTCGCGGCCCGTCCAGGGTCAGCAGGACGTTCGACGGCTTGACGTCGCGGTGCACCAGGCCGAGCCCGTGCACGTGGGCGAGTGCCTCGGCGAGGCCGACTCCGAGGCCGCGGACGGCCGGGTCGGGCAGCGGCCCGTACTGCTGGACGGCGGCGGTGAGCGAGGGACCGGCGACGTAGCCGGTGGCGACCCAGGGCCGCTCTCCTTCGGTGTCGGCGTCCAGGACGGGCGCCGTCCAACTGCCGCCGACCCGCCGGGCGGCGGCCACCTCCTGCCGGAACCGGGCGCGGAACTCGGCGTCGTCCGCCAGCTCGGGACGCACCACCTTGACGGCGACGGTGCGCCCGCCGGCCGTCCGGCCGAGGTAGACCCGGCCCATACCGCCCGAACCGAGCCGCCGCAGCAGCCGGTACGCGCCCACCTGACGCGGGTCGTCCGACCCCAGTGCCCGCATGCCCCGCACGCTCCCCTCGCCCTCGCCCTCACCCCCGGACGCGCGCCCCCAAGGCGGTCCCGGCCGCGTGCGCCGCCTCCGGCGCACCCGGGGGCCACCCGCCGGACACGTCTCGGGAGCAGACCGTACCGGTCCGGGCCGACCCGGGGCGCTCCGGAACCCTCGGGGAGGGCAGCCGCTTCCACGCGGAACAGACGGCAGCCGCTTCCGCACCGGAGGAACAGCAGCCACTCCCGCACGGAACAGGCGCCGGCCGCTCCCCTACGGCAGGGGCGTCCGCCGCCTCCCGAGGTCCGCCGACGGGTCCTGGCGCCGGGAGCCGCCGCCCGGCGTCACCGACCGGCCGGCAGGGCGGCCGGCAGCGCAGCCGGCTCCAGCAGCCGCACCGCCACGTCCGGCTCGAATCCGCTGTCGTACGCGACCCGCCGGGCGAACTCGGCGACGCCGGCCAGCTGCCGCTCGCCGAGCGAGAAGTCCAGTGCCTCGCTGAAGTACCGCTCCAGCACGTCCGGCCCGAAGGACTCCCAGCGGGCGGCCTGCTCGGCGACCTTGGCGGCCTCCACCAGGGAGAGGTCGCGGGACTCCAGGAAGGCCCGGTGGACGGCCGCGGTCAGCTCGGGGCGGCGCTCGGCGAACTCGCGGCGCACGGCCCACACCGCGAAGACGAACGGCAGGCCGGTCCACTCCTTCCACATGGCGCCCAGGTCGTGGACGGTCAGCCCCAGGTCGGCGGCCTGCCCGAGGTAGGCGCGCAGCGCCGGGTCGCCGATCAGGACGGCGGCGTCGGCCTCGGCCAGCATCGCGCTGAGCTCCGGCGGGCAGCTGAAGTAGTCCGGACGGACGCCCTCGCGCTCCTCCAGGAGCAGCCGGGCCAGCCGGACGGAGGTGCGGCTGGTGGAGCCGAGGGCGACCCGGCGGCCGTCGAGGTCGGCGAGCGGGACCTTGCTCACGATCAGGCAGGACATCACCGGGCCGTCGCTGCCGACCGCGATGTCGGGCAGCACCAGCAGGTCGTCGGCGTTGCGCAGGTACTCCACGCAGGTGATCGGCCCGATGTCCAGGGAGCCGTCGACCAGCTGGTCGCTCAGCTTCTCCGGGGTGTCCTTGGTGAGGTCGAGGTCGAGCAGGTTGCCGGTCCTGGCGAGGCCCCAGTAGAGGGGGACGCAGTTCAGGAACTGGATATGGCCGACCCGCGGCCTGACCGGCGTGTTTTCCTGAGGCTCCCGCGTTTGCGCGTCCGCTGCCACTGCGCCGCTCCCTTGCTGTTCGTACGCCTCCCCGCAGGGTATGCCCGGTGGTCACGACGGTCGGCACCGGCCACCCGACACGCCCGGGTGCGCCCTCAACAGGCCTTCCCCCGCCCGGCTCCCGGCCTTCACGACACGCGCCGTCCGCACCACGAGCGACCCCTGGTCGTCACAGCGACCGCATGCTAGCGTTGCCCTCAGTTGCAGTTTGATTCCCCTTGCAGTACTTGAAGCCTGCGGAGCATGTAACCGCAGGCTTTTTGTAGTTTTTCAGCAATATCGAAAAACTTCGGACTCGTCCGGAGGCAGGGCGATCAGCGCAGCGGACCGGGTGTCACACGGTGTGGCCCCCGACACGCATCGCAAGGAGAACGGCATGGCTCAGGGAACCGTCAAGTGGTTCAACGCTGAGAAGGGCTTCGGATTCATCGCCCAGGATGGCGGCGGCCCCGACGTCTTCGTCCACTACTCCGCCATCAACGCGAACGGCTTCCGTTCGCTGGAGGAGAACCAGACGGTCACCTTCGACGTCACCCAGGGCCCGAAGGGCCCGCAGGCGGAGAACGTCACCGCTGTCTGACAATCCTCTGATGTTCTGATCGCTCGGGACCCGTACGGGTCCGCCGGCGGCTCCCGACAGCCGTCACCATGAGCACAAGAGCAGCACCCAAGGGGGCCTGCCCATCGCGGCGGGCCCCCTGCCTTTTCCCCAGGGCCGGCCGACGGCCGCCCGGAAGCCGACGGCCGCCCAGAAGCCGACGGCCGCCCAGAAGCGGAGCACCCCACCGCACGACCAGCGCGACCAGCACACCCAGCACGAACGACGGGACCAGCCGGAACGACGCGAACTCCTCGACC
>NZ_JBEPAK010000036.1:0-38105 GCF_040298565.1 Kitasatospora sp. NPDC001539
GGCCTGCGGCCCCCCCCCCCCCCCCCACTCCGTGGGAGACACCGCGTCAGAGCTCGGTCCGGCGACGCCGGACCACCACCACGAGATCGACGGCGGCGAACAGGGTGAGCACACCGAGGGCGATGGCGAAGCCGGTGAGCGTGCCCCGGCTGGGGGCGCCGTCGACCGGCGAGGCGGCCGCCCAGAGGGCGAAGCCCACGGTGCCCAGCAGGAAGAGCGGAGTGAAGGTGAGCGACAACAGGTACCGGAGCTTGAGGTCGCTGCGCGCGTTGACGGGCTCGGTACCGCTGCGCCACCGTCGTGGGGTGGTAGTGCGCATCGCCGATCACCTCCGGGCCGCGCGGGTACGGGCTACGATTCCAGCGTACGTCCGGGGGCAGGGGCCTGGGGAGGTGCGATGACGGGGTCGGACGACGCGGAGGCGGACGCGGGGGGCGTGGACGCGGAGGGGTACGCCGGGCTCCGCGTCGAGCGCGCCGAGGAGCTGGCCCGGCGGCACGGCTGGGCCGCGGTCCGGGTGTTGCAGCACGGGCAGATGATCACCATGGAGTACCGGCCGGGGCGGCTCAACCTCGCCGTGCGGGACGGCGTGGTCGAGCGCAGCTGGGAGGGGTAGTCGGTCCGGTCGGGCCCGGGTGCTCGTCGTGGGACGCGCCGGGGCGACGGCGGACCGCGCCGGGGCACGGACCGGAGTCGGGGCGGACCGGAGTCGGGGGACGGGCCGGCGTCAGGGCGCGAACCGGCGGAGGGCGAACCGGCGGTGGAGGCGTTGCTCGGCGGTGGCGACCAGCGGCTCCAGCAGCGGCAGGGTGAGCAGCACCAGCAGTCCGGCGGCCCAGCCGGCCAGCACGTCGGTGACCCAGTGGGTGCCCAGGTACACGGTGGTGAGGCCGATCGAGCAGGCGGTGGCAGCGGCGATCACCGCTCCGGTGCGCCGCCAGCGGACCGCGAGGTAGGCCAGTACGCCCCAGGTGACCACGGCGTTGGCGGTGTGGCCGGAGGGGAAGATGGTGCCGCCGGAGAAGAGCTCGGGCGAGCCGACGTACTGGGCGTAGTGCGGACCGAGCCGTCCGGTGACGATCTTCACCGCGCCGACCGTGATGTTGAGCAGCAGCAGGGCGACGCCCATGACCAGCAGCGGGCGCAGTCGGCCGAGGCGGCGGGCGCGCCAGGCGAGCCACGCGAAGGCGGCGATGGCACTGGGCCCGCGCTGTCCGGCGACCACCCAGGTGGCGAGCAGCGGTTCCAGGCTCGGCCACCGGTCGTAGGGGCGGAGCAGGCGGACGGACCAGTCGAGGTCGACCAGGGCGGTGTTGAGCAGCACTCCGGCCAGCACCAGCAAGTAGACGCCGCAGGTGGCCGCGAGCAGGGCGGCCCTGCGGCGGCTCATCGGGGGCCAGCCGAACTCGCCCCGGTCGGGGGCGAGCGGGGCGGGGGCGCGATCGGGCCCCGGGAGTCCCCGGGCGTCCGCGGTGCGGCGTTCCGGCTCCTGTCGCGGAATGCGGGCGGCGGTACTTCTGGATTGCACGGAGGTGACCTTACCCATCCTGGCCGGGCCATTCCGGAGGGAATTGTCATTTTCCCGGGAAATCGACAATCGAGTCGGGGAGGGGTGGCCCGGGGAGTGATTCCAGGTATTCCGCCGTCGAATGTCCGTGTGGCCTTCGAATGATTCTCCAAAAGCCTCGGTAAAGCGAATGGGGTGGGGAGCCGGTCGTCCCGGCTTCCCACCCCGTGGTCACCCTGTGTAGGTTCGGTGCTCAGTCGAGGGGGCCGCCCGCGACGTAGATCACCTGCCCGGAGACGAAGCCGGCGCCCTCGCTGGCGAGGAAGGAGATGGTGTGGGCGACATCCTCGGGCTGACCGACCCGCTGAACCGGGATCTGAGAGGCTGCGGCCCGCTTGAAGTCTTCGAAGTCCATGCCGACCCGGGCCGCGGTGGCCGCCGTCATGTCCGTGGCGATGAAGCCGGGGGCGACGGCGTTGGCGGTGATCCCGAACTTGCCCAGCTCGATGGCCAAAGTCTTGGTGAAGCCCTGGAGTCCGGCCTTGGCGGCCGAGTAGTTGGCCTGGCCGCGGTTGCCCTGGGCCGATGAGGAGGACAGGTTGACGATGCGACCGAATCCGGCGTCGACCATGTGCTTCTGCACCGCGCGGGTCATCAGGAAGGCGCCGCGCAGGTGGACGTTCATGACCGTGTCCCAGTCGGACTCGGACATCTTGAAGAGGAGGTTGTCGCGGAGCACGCCCGCGTTGTTGACCAGCACGACCGGGGCGCCGAGTTCGGCCGCCACGCGGTCGACGGCCGCCTGGACCTGCTCGGCGTCCGAGACGTCGGCGCCGACGGCCAGCGCCCGGCCGCCGGCGGCGGTGATCCGGTCGACGGTGTCCTTGCCGGCGCTCTCGTCCAGGTCCAGGACCGCGACCGCGTAGCCGTCGGCGGCCAGCCGGACGGCGGTGGCGGCACCCAGGCCGCGGGCGGCGCCGGTGACGACGGCGACCCGGGGGGCGGTGCTCTGCTCGGTCGTGCTCGCGTCGGTCATGCTCGCTCTCGTCTCTCTCGGGGTGCCTCCGGGGAGTGCCCCCGGAGAGGGTGTCCATACCCTACCGGCGAGTAGGGGAAGCGGCCAGGGTGGAGAGGCGCAGGTGACGGTCGGTAAGGACCGACCGGTCGGCTTTCTGCTGAGAACGGGTTACTGCAAGGCCTTGGCAGCGCGTAAATATGCCAATGTCGCCGAACCTGCGTCTACTATCCGCCCCTGCCTGCCAGCACGGGCCCGCCGTTTGTATAGTGTCCGCCAGCAGCCACCGGCTGCACGGCTGGAGCGCCCTCCCTCATAGCTGGACGCCCACTCGCCGTTACTGCCCCACCCGGGTGTCCCACACACACCGGGTGTGACATCGGGACGGATACATGGTGCTGGGGGAGATCCCGACAACCCGCGTGTCCGCGCGACTGCAGCAGTCGCCCGGACACCTCATTCGCGTCGCACAGCAGGTCCACACCCGACTGTGGTCCGAGCACGTCGGAGCCGATCTCACGGCTCCGCAGTTCGCCGTCCTGCTGGTGCTCGCCCTCGAACCGGGCGCTGACCAGCGGACGGTGGGCGAGCGCGCCTCGCTCGACAAGGCCACGATGGCGGAGATGGTCGCGCGGTTGGTCCGCCGTGGCCTGGTGCTGCGAAGGCGTGACCCGGCCGACGGCCGCCGCAAGCTGCTCGCGCTCTCGCAGAGCGGTGCCCAGGCGGTGCGCGAGGCCACCGGCGGCGTGGTCCGCGTGCAGCGCGTGCTGTTCGAGCCGCTGAGCCCGGACGAGCAGATCGAGATCGTCCGGGTGATGGCCAAGATAGCCAGGCTGGAGCCCGCCGCGGTCGCGGTGTTCTCGGACGCGCGGCCGATACTGGACGCCCAGCGCGCGATCGGCTACCTGATCCGGGTCGGCCAGCAGGTGCACACCAAGCTCTGGTCGGAGCACGTCGGCGCCGAGCTGACGGCCCCGCAGTACGCCGTGCTGGACGCGCTGGAGCTCGAACCGGGCGCGGACCAGCGCACGGTCGGCGAGCTGGCCTCGCTGGACAAGGCCACGATGGCGGAGATGGTCAGCCGGCTGGTGCGCCGCGGGCTGGTGCTGCGTCGGCGTGACCCCTCGGACGGCCGCCGCAACCTGCTGTCGCTCTCGTCGGCGGGCCAGGACCTGCTCCACCGGTCGGCCGCAGGCGTGGCCGAGGTCCAGCGGCTGCTGCTCGCACCGCTGCCGGAGGAGGAGCACGAGATGGCGCTCGCGCTCATCGCCAAGGCGGCCAGGCTCTAGGCAAAGCTTCCGTAACGCCAGCCAAAACGATTCGCCAACGGGCTGAAGGCCTGCGTCCGTCGGTGAATCCGGGGTACGCCGAAGTACCGCCCGTCCCTGCTCGGGACGGGCGGTACTTCCCCATGACGGGCAGTCGGCCGGAGACCTTTCCAGGAAACCGTCTTCCACGGACCGCCTTCCGGGGCCCGTCCGCGAACCGCCGCAGGCGGGGGCTCGGGGGCGGGCCGTGGCGGGGGCACCGTGCCATGACTGCCGGCGCCCCCGCGTCCGGTGTCAGTTCCAGTCGAAGCCCTGCGGGTCAGGGCCGATCCGCTTGCCGGTGGCGACGCCGGCGATGGCCGCCAGGTCCTCGGCGTCCAGCTCGAAGCCGGTCACGTCCAGGTTCTCCCGGATGCGGGACGGGGTGACCGACTTCGGGATGGCGATCACGCCGCTCTGCAGGTGCCAGCGGAGCACCACCTGGGCGACCGTGCGGCCGTGCTTCTCGGCGATCTTCACCAACGCCGGCTCGGCCAGCAGCTCGCCGCCCTGGCCCAGCGGGCTCCACGCCTCGGTGGCGATGCCGTGCCGGGCGTGGAAGGCGCGCAGCTCCTCCTGCGGGAAGTACGGGTGCAGCTCCACCTGGTTCAGCGCCGGGACGACCGAGGCCTCGTCCACTAGGCGGGTGAGCTGCTCGGGGCCGAAGTTGGAGACGCCGATCGACTTGGCCCGGCCGTCCGCCTTCAGCTGCTCCAGGGCCTTCCAGACGTTCAGGTAGGTGCCGTGCATCGGGCGCGGCCAGTGGATCAGGTAGAGGTCGACGTAGTCGAGGCCGAGCTTGTCCAGCGAGGCGTCGAACTCGCGCAGCACCGCGTCGCGGCCCTGCTCGCCGGACCAGTCGCGGGTGCCCGAGTTCCACAGCTTGGTGGTGACGTAGAGGTCCTGACGGGCGACGCCGCCCGCGAGGGCCTCGGCGATCGCCGCGCCGGTGCCGGCCTCGTTCTCGTAGATCGCGGCGGTGTCGATGGAGCGGTAGCCCGCCTCGATCGCGGTGCGGACGGCGGCGGTGGCCTCGCCGTCCGGGACCTGCCACACGCCGAAGCCGAGCTGGGGGATGCTGGCGCCGTCGTTCAGGGTGACGCTGGGGATGTTGCTCACGGGAAGGGTTGCCCTCTCCTGGTCGTGTCCGGTTCCAGTGGGGCCAACTGGCACCCGGCGACGATTGTTCCCGCCGTTCGGGCGAATCCCCGCAGGCGCTCCGGGGCGGCCTGGCGGGTGCGGGCGACCCCGGAAAAACCTGTTGCGTGGATCACACCGGGCTTGGCAGGCTCACCGACATGACCTCCTGAGACCAGGGCCCTTCGCGCCCGACCCGTGCCAGTCCGGCCGCCGGCGCCGGGCTCGGGGACCTTGCCGCGTCGCCGTGCGGTGTGGCCGCGCCGCCCGGCCCGCCGTCGGTTCGTCCCCCGCACTCGCCGCCGTCCCGTGGTTCCGCGCGCGGGAACCCCTGCGCCCGCGTACCCCTGCGCCGCCGTACCTCCGGAACGCCCCGCACGTCCGCACCCTCCGCATCGGAGTGCCATGCCGCTCACCCCCCTGCCGCTGGCCGACCCCGGCAGTCCCGACCTCTCCTCACCCCTGGCCTTCCTCCGCTGGCTGCAGCGCGCCCAGCGGCGCGGGCAGATCCGCGCCACCTGCTGGGCGCTGATCGAGATGGGCTCCCAGGCCGCCCAGCCGGTGGCGCTCGGGCACGGCGTCCAGGCCGCCGTCGACGGCGACGCGGGCGGGATCTGGCGGGCCGGCGCGCTCGCGCTGCTGCTCTCCGCCACCGCCGCGCTCGGCACCGTGCTGCTGCACCGGCAGGCGGTCTGGAACTGGATCCACGCCGCTTGCCAGGTACGCCAGTTGGTGGCGGGGCAGGCCTCGCACCTCGGGGCCGGACTGTCCCGGCGGATCGCCACCGGGGAAGTGGTCGCGGTCGGCAGCGGGGACGTCGAGCGGATCGGCTGGTACGTCGAACTGGTCGCCCGGGTGCGGGCCGCCGTGATCGTCTGGCTGGCCGTCAGCTCGGTGGTGCTGGTGGCCGAACCGGTCCTCGGGGTGGGGGTACTGCTCGGCGTCCCGGTGCTGGCCGCCTCGGTCTGGCCGCTGATCAAGCCGTTCGAGCGGCGCTACGAGGAACAGCGCCGGCTCGGCGGCAAGGCCTCCGAGCTGGCCGCCGACACCGTCGCCGGGCTGCGGGTGCTGCGCGGCATCGGCGGTGAGGAGCTGTTCCTGGAACGCTACCGGAAGGCCTCGCAGAAGGTCCGGTCGGCGGCGGTCCGCTCGGCCCGGATCTCCTCCCTGATGCAGGCCCAACAGGTGCTACTGCCGGGCCTGTTCGTCGTCGGGGTGACCGGGTACGGCGCCCGGCTGGCGGCCTCCGGCGAGCTCGCCGTCGGCACCCTGATCGCCGTGTACGGCGCGACGGCCTTCCTGGCCTCGCCGCTGCGGATCCTCGGCGAGGCGGCACATGCCTGGAGCGTCGCCAGGGTCTCCGCGGGGCGAGCCGTGCGGGTGCTCTCGCTCGGCCGCACCACCGGCACGGCCGACGCCGTACTGAGCCGGCCCGGCACGTCCGACCTGCACGATCCGGTGACCGGGCTGACCGCGCGGGCCGGCGAGCTGACCGCGGTGGTCTGCGGGGATCCGGACTTCGCCGGGGCGCTCGCCGAGCGGCTCGGCGGGCACGTCCCGCTGCCCGAGGGCGAGCGGGCGCAGCCCTCCGTCCGGCTCGGCGGCACGGAACTCGACGCGGTGCCGCTGGCCGAGGCCCGGGCGGCGGTGCTCGTCCACGACAAGGAGCCGGTGCTGCTCTCCGGCACGCTGGCCGAGCTGTTGGACGTCCCGTCCTCCGGGCGGGTGCCGGCCGCCGCGGCGCTGGCCGCGGCCCGCTGCGAGGACGTGCTGGAAGCGCTCGTGGACGGCTCGCCGGACTGCGGGGGCGACCCGATGCTCGCGCGGATCACCGAACGCGGGCGCTCGCTGTCCGGCGGGCAGCGGCAGCGGCTGGCCCTGGCCCGCGCGCTGCTCGCCGACCCGCCGGTCCTGGTGCTGGACGAGCCGACCAGCGCGGTGGACGCCCACACGGAGTCCCGGATCGCCACCGGGCTGCGGGACACCCGGGCGGGTCGCACCACCGTGGTGTTCGCGACCAGTCCGCTGCTGCTCGACCAGGCGGACCGGGTGGTGCTGCTGCGCGAGGGCCGTGCGGTCGCGACCGGCCGCCACCGCGAGCTGATGCGCACCGAGCCGGCCTACCGGGCCGTGGTCACCCGCGACGAGGAGGCCGCGCCGGTATGAGCACCGCAGCCGACCGTCCGGTCCGACGACCGAGGAGTACCTCATGAAACCCCCCGTCCACCAGGAGCAAGGACCGGCCACCACCCTGCCGGTCGGCTCGCCGGCCGCCGTGCGCGGGTACCTGGGGCTGCTGGCGCGGCGCCACCGTCGCGGGTTCGCCGCCGTGGTGGGGCTGCACTCGCTGGCCACCCTGGCCGGGCTGATCGGGCCCTGGGTGCTCGGCAGCCTGGTCGAGTCGCTGGCCACCGGCACCGCCGGCGGGACCATCGCGGTGGCGGTCGGCTGGTACCTGCTCGCGCTCGCGGTGCAGTCCGCGTTCACCGGGTGGTCGCGGATGCGCGGAGCCGTGCTCGGTGAACGGGTGCTGGCCGACCTGCGCGAGGACTTCCTGGTCCGCTCGGTCGCACTGCCGACCGGCGTGCTGGAACGGGCCGGCACCGGGGACCTGGTCTCCCGGGGGACCACCGACATCGACCGGTTGGACAAGTCGGTGCGCGAGGCGGTGCCCGAACTCGCCGTCGCCGTCGTCTCGTTGCTGCTGGTGCTCGGCGCCCTGCTGGTCACCTCGCCGCTGCTCGCGCTGACCTCGCTGGTCGGACTGCCGCTGCTGCTGGCCAGCTCCCGGTGGTACTTCCGGCGGGCCCCGCAGTCCTACCGCAACGAGTCGGCCGGGTACGCGGAGGTGAGCAACGTGCTGGCCGAGACGGTGGACGCCGGTCGGACGGTCGAGGCGCTGCGCCTGGGCGATGAGCGGGTCCGGCTGACGGACCGCAAGCTGCGCGATTGGCTGGCCTGGGAGCGCTACACCCTGTGGCTGCGCTCGGTCTGGTTCCCCACCATCGAAGCGGTCTACGCCTCGGGGGTGCTGACCACTCTCGTGGCCGGCGGGCTGTTCACGCTGAAGGGCTGGCTCACCGTCGGCCAGTTGACCACCGGCGTGTTGTACGCCCAGATGATGATCGGACCGGTGGACCTGATCCTGCGCTGGTACGACGAGCTGCAGATCGGGCAGGCCTCACTGGCCCGGCTGGTGGGCGTGCACGAGGTGCCGGAGCACGAGGGGGACGAGTCGGCCCGCCCCCGGGGCCGTCGGGTCGAGGCCAGGGACGTCGGCTTCGGCTACCGCGAGGGCGCGGACGTCCTGCACGGGATCAGCCTGGACGTGGCCCCCGGCAGCCGGGTCGCGCTGGTCGGCCCGTCCGGGGCGGGCAAGTCCACCCTCGGGCGGCTGCTGGCGGGGATCTACGCGCCGGGCCGGGGCAGCGTCACCCTCGGCGGTGCCGCGCTGGCCCGGATGCCGGCCGAGCGGGTCCGGGCGGAGGTCGCCCTGGTCAACCAGGAGCACCACGTGTTCGTCGGCACCCTGCGGGACAACCTCCGGCTGGCCGCGCCCGACGCGGACGACGCCGAACTGCGGGCCGCTCTGGACGCGGTGGAGGCGGGAGCCTGGGTGGACGCCCTGCCGGAGGGGCTGGACACCGAGGTCGGCTCCGGCGCCACCTCGCTGACCCCGCCGCAGGCCCAGCAACTGGCCCTGGCCCGGCTGGTGCTGGCCGACCCCCACACCCTGGTGCTGGACGAGGCGACCTCGCTGCTGGACCCGCGCGCCGCCCGGCACCTGGAGCGCTCGCTCTCCCGGGTGCTGGAGGGCCGGACGGTCATCGCCATCGCCCACCGGTTGCACACCGCGCACGACGCCGACGTGATCGCGGTGGTCGAGGGCGGGCGGATCAGCGAGTACGGCAGCCACCCCGAACTGGTGGCGGCGGGCGGCCCGTACGCGGCGCTCTGGCGCTCCTGGCGGGACGAGCGGTAGCGGGCGCGTCCGGCCTGGGGCTCGCGGCTCGGGTTGGGCTCGGGGCTCGCGGCTCGGGTTCGGCTCGGGTTCGGCTTCGGGCGGGGGCTTGGGCTCGGGTGCGAGTGCGGGCCCTGGCCCGAACCCGGGCCGGGGCCCCTGCGGGGGAAGATCGGTAAACCCGCGCGGGGTCGGGTTGCCCCGTGCGGGTTACTCGCCGGCCCCTCAGGGCGCGTAACCGGGCAAACCGCCGCCCCGGCCAGCAGACTGCTCCGGTGACCAAGATTTCAGACGGCTCCTCCCGCCCCCAGCGCA
Source organism: Kitasatospora sp. NPDC001539 (assembly GCF_040298565.1). Lineage (NCBI taxonomy): Bacteria > Bacillati > Actinomycetota > Actinomycetes > Kitasatosporales > Streptomycetaceae > Kitasatospora > Kitasatospora sp. NPDC001539. The sequence goes on from NZ_JBEPAK010000036.1 coordinate 9,243, forward strand.
GCGAGATCGGCGGGGTCCCCACGCGGTACATCGGGATCGGCGTCATCGTCGTCCTCGCGGTGTGGTTCCTGTTCGCGAACCTCGACAAGGTCAAGATCCAGTTCTGGGTCTTCACCGTCACCGCGCCGCTCTGGATCGCCCTGCTGGCCACGCTGATCGCGGGCGCGGCACTGGGCTGGCTGTTGAAGGGGCGGCGGCTCCGGTGACAGCCGAACCCCCACCGGCACCGACCCCTTCCACGGCCTTCACCCCCCTGATCGAGATGCGCGGCGTCAACAAGCACTTCGGGGACCTGCACGTGCTGCAGGACATCGACCTGACGGTCGGCCGCGGTGAGGTCGTCGTGGTGATCGGCCCGTCCGGCTCCGGCAAGTCCACGCTGTGCCGGGCGATCAACCGGCTGGAGCCGATCGAGCGCGGCACCATCCTGATCGACGGCCAGCCGCTGGCCGCCGAGGGAAAGGGCCTGGCCAGGCTGCGCGCCGAGGTCGGCATGGTGTTCCAGTCCTTCAACCTGTTCGCGCACAAGACCGTGCTGCAGAACGTCTCGCTCGCCCAGATCAAGGTCCGCGGCCGCTCCAAGGAGGAGGCGGACACCAAGTCGCGCTCGCTGCTGGAACGGGTCGGCCTCGCGGCACAGGCCGACAAGTACCCGGCCCAGCTCTCGGGCGGCCAGCAGCAGCGGGTCGCGATCGCCCGGGCACTGGCGATGGACCCCAAGGCCCTGCTCTTCGACGAGCCGACGTCGGCGCTCGACCCCGAGATGATCAACGAGGTGCTCGACGTCATGCGCCAACTCGCCGGCGAGGGGATGACCATGGTCGTGGTCACCCACGAGATGGGCTTCGCCCGCGCCTCGGCGAACCGGGTGGTGTTCATGGCCGACGGACGGATCGTCGAGGACCGCGCCCCGGAGGGCTTCTTCAGCGCCCCCGAGAGCGAGCGCGCCCGGGACTTCCTGTCCAAGATCCTCAAGCACTGAGGCGGTGCCGTGACCCGTAAGACGACGCCCCCCGCGCGGGCGCGCCGCCGCGGCGTGCGCGTCGCCGTCCTGCTGCTCACCGCCCTCGCGGCCGGCTGCGGCAAGGCCGGCACCCCGCCGCCCAAGGGCCCGCAGCCCAGCGCGTTGCCCGTCTACCAGGTGCAGGACGCCTCCTCGATCACCGGCTCGCCGACCCTGGACGCCGCCCGGGCCCGCGGCCGGCTGGTGGTCGGCGCCAAGGAGGACCAGCCGTACCTGGGCCAGAAGAACCCGGCCACCGGCGTCTACTCCGGCTTCGACATCGAGATCGCCAAGATGGTCGGCGCCTCGCTGGGCTTCGGGCCGGACCGGATCCAGTTCAAGACCATCGCCTCCGCCAACCGCGAGACCGCCCTGCAGAACGGGCAGGTCGACTACTACGTCGGCACCTACACCATCAACGACAACCGGAAGAAGCTGGTCGGCTTCGCCGGGCCGTACTTCATCGCCGGGCAGTCCCTGCTGGTGCGCAAGAACGACGACAGCATCCACGGGCCGCAGGACCTCAACGGCAAGAAGGTCTGCTCGGCGTCCGGCTCCACCCCGTACCAGCGCATCCAGTCGCAGTACCCCGAGGCCCACCTGATCGGCTACGACACCTACTCGGCCTGCGTGGACAACCTGATCACCAACCAGGTCGACGCCGTCACCACCGACAACGCGATCCTGCTCGGCTACGCGGCCAAGGTGCCGGACGAGCTCAAGGTGGTCGGGCCGCCGTTCTCGACGGAGCCGTACGGGATCGGGACGCCGAAGAACGACACGGTGCTGCGCACGGCCCTGAACGACGCCCTGGCGCAGCACGAGCAGAACGGCGACTGGAAGAAGGCCTTCGACGCGACCCTCGGACTGTCCGGGGAGCCCGCGCCCACCCCGCCGCCGATCAACCGGTACTGAGAGGGCCGCGCCGTGAAAACGCTGACCGACAACTGGTCGACCTACTGGGAGGGCTTCCTCGGCACGCTCTCGCTCTTCGCGGTGAGCGCCGTGCTGTCACTGGTGCTGGGCGTGCTGATCGCGGGCTTCCGGGTCTCGCCGGTGCGGCCGCTGCGGGTGTTCGGGACGGTCTGGGTGACGGTGCTGCGCAACACGCCGCTGACCCTGCTGTTCTTCATCGTGGTGCTGGGCCTGCCCCGGTTCGACATCACGCTGCCCTTCTACACCTTCGCGGTGCTGGCGCTCGGCTGCTACACCTCGGCCTTCGTCTGCGAGGCGATGCGCTCGGGCATCAACACCGTGCCGGCCGGGCAGGGGGAGGCGGCCCGCAGCCTGGGCATGAGGTTCGGGCAGACGATGGGCCTGGTGGTGCTGCCGCAGGCGTACCGGTCGGTGGTGGCCCCGATCGGCAGTGTGATGATCGCGTTGGCCAAGAACACGGCGATCGCCGGCTCCTTCAGCGTCACCGAACTGCTGGGCACCTACCGGACCATCAACGAGCTCGGGTACAGCATCATCTGGACCTTCGTCTGGATCGCCGTCGGCTACCTGATCATCACCCTGGCCATCAGCGCCGTCTTCAACCTGCTGGAACGACGAGTGGCGGTGTCCCGATGACCGTTGGATCCTCGGCGCTGTACGACATCCCCGGCCCGAAGGCGCTGGCCCGGCACCGGCTCTACGGCGGGATCGCGCTGCTGCTCATCGCGGCGCTGGTCGGCTGGGTCGTCTACATGCTGTTTCACACCCACCAGTTCACCCAGGCCAAGTGGGAGCCCTTCGCCTACCGCGGCGTCCAGGACCTGCTGCTGCGCGGGCTGGGCAACACCCTGCGGGCCTTCGGCTGGACGGTGCTGTTCGCGCTGCCCTTCGGCGCCCTGTTCGCGGCCGGGCGGCTCTCCGACCACCGGGTGGTGCGCTGGTTCTCCACCCTGGTGGTGGAGTTCTTCCGGGCCATGCCGCTGCTGGTGATGATCTTCTTCGTGTTCGTCGCCCTGAAGGTGCAGCCGCTGTGGGCCCTGGTGGCCGGGCTGGTGCTCTACAACGGCTCGGTGCTGGCCGAGGTGTTCCGGGCCGGCGTGCTCGCGGTGCCCGCGGGCCAGCGCGAGGCCGCCTACGCGCTGGGCATGCGCAAGACCCAGGTGATGACGTACGTGCTGGTGCCGCAGGCCAACCGGGCGATGCTGCCGGCCATCATCAGCCAGCTGGTGGTCGCGCTCAAGGACACCTCGCTCGGGTTCCTGATCACCTACGAGGAGTTCCTCCACGCGGGCAAGCTGATCGCCACCAACCTGGACTACGACCTGCCGTTCATCCCGGTGGTGATGGTGATCGCGCCGATCTACATCGGGATGTGCCTGCTGCTGTCCTGGCTCGCCCGCTTCGTCGAGCGGCGCGGCCGGCGCAGCCCGAGCATGCGGGGCGGGGCGCCGGTGGCGAAGGCCGAGGTGACGATGGGGTTGCCGCCGGCGGCACAGCAGTGAGGCGGTTGGTTCGAGACTGAACCATAGGTGCGAATGGGGCTGGGGCCGGTACCCCCAAATTCCTCTTATGATTTCGGGGAAGGGGAAGACGACCGGGCGGAGGGGCCATGGAGCCGGTGTTCGACTCGCGGCACATCAGGACGTTCCACGAAGTGGTCCGGGCCGGTTCGTACTCGGCCGCCGCGCGCGAACTCGGCTACACCCAGCCCGCCATCACCCAGCAGATGAAAGCCCTCGAACGCAGCGTCGGCGTCCCGCTGTTCACCCGCGCCGGACGCGGCCTGCGGCTCACCGAGGCCGGCGAAGCGCTCTCCCGGCACGCCGAACTGATCCTCGGCAGCCTCTCCGCCGCCCAGCAGCAGCTCGCGGCGCTCGCCCGGCTGCGCGCCGGCCGGGTGCGGGTCTGCGCCTTCCCCAGCGCCAACGCCACCCTGATACCCGAGACGATGGCCCGGCTGCTCGCCGAGCACCCCGGCGTACGGGTCGAACTGCTGGAAGCCGAGCCGCCGGACTCCGTCCAGCGGCTGCTGCGCGGCGAGTGCGACATCGCGCTGGCCTTCCGCTACCCCGGGGCGGCGAACGAGGTGCCGGACGGGGTGGACGAGATCCCGCTGATGGAGGACCTGCTCACCGTGCTGCTGCCGGTCGGACACCCGCTCGGCCGCCGGCACGCCGTACGCCTCGCCGACCTGGACGGCGAACGCTGGATCGCCGGCTGCCCGCGCTGCCGGGCCAACCTGCTGCACGTCTGCGCCGAGGAGGGCTTCGCGCCCGACATCGTCTTCTCCACCGACGACAACCTCGCGGTGCAGAGCCTCGTCGCCGCCGGGGTCGGGATCGCGTTGATGCCCGCCCTGGTGCTCTCCTTCATGTGCCACCGCAAGGTCACCGGACGGGCCGTCGAGCCGCACCTGCGCCGGCAGGTGTGCGCGTACGTGCTGAGCGAGCACCGGCGGATCCCGGCCACCGGACTGGTGCTGGACCACCTGCGGCAGGCGGCGGCGAGCCGGGTCGGATGCTGACCCATAAGGGATAGTGGGGGTATCGCTTAGGAACCCTCCTTGGACGTGATGGGTCCGCAGGTCGGAACCTGCTGGCATGACCACCCACGCCACGGTCGGCACCGACCGGCTCACCGAGCGGATGACCGCGCTGATCAGTGAGATCCGCGCCGTCGTGGACCGCGGACTGCCCCCCGAGCTCACCGCCTACCTGGTCGGCGAGCGCCTCGCCCCCCACCTGCTCGCCGACCCCGACGGGCCGGACGCACTGCTCACCCCCGCCCAGCGCGAGGGCGATCCGCAACGCTATCGCCAGCACGTCCTGCACGCCGAGGAGGACGGCAGCTTCTCCGTCGTCGCCCTGGTGTGGCTGCCCGGGCAGCAGACCCCGATCCACGACCACGTCTCGTGGTGCGTGGCCGGCGTCCACCAGGGCCAGGAGAGCGAGACCCGCTACCGGCTGGTCTCCGACGGACGCAACGCCCGGCTGGTCGAGACCGAGCACGTGGCCGGCCCCGCCGGAACCGTGGCCGCCTTCGCCCCGCCCGGTGACATCCACCTGGTGCGCAACTCCTGTAGCACCACGGCGATCTCCATCCACGTGTACGGCGCGGACGTCTCACGGCTCGGCACCAGCATCCGGCGGGTCTACCGGCTCCCCGCCGACCAGGAGCGGTGAGCGGCGGCGTGGCACTGACCCTCCGGGAGCGGGCCGCCCGCACCCGTTCACTCCCCCCGCTCGGCGGGGACGCCCCCGGGCTGCTGCTCGCCGCGGCCGGCGTGGCCGCCGCCCTGGCCGTCCACGCCGTCGTCCCCGCCGTGCCCAAGCTCACCGCCGCCGTCGTGCTCGGCATGGCGGCGGCCCACCTGCCCGGTCTGCGCCCGGTGGTGCGCGGCGTCGCCCGGCCCGGGCTGTCCACGGCCGGGAAGCGGCTGATGCGGCTCGGGATCGTCCTGCTCGGGCTCAAGCTCAGCCTGGACGACGTCCTCGGGCTCGGCTGGGCCACCGTCGCCATGGTGCTCACGGTCGTCGCGGCCACCTTCGCGGGCACGATGTGGCTCGGCCGCAGGCTCGGACTGCCCGGGGACCAGCCGCTGCTGGTCGCCACCGGGTACTCGATCTGCGGTGCCTCGGCGATCGGCGCGGTCAGCCAGGCGGCCGGGAGCGAGGAGGAGGACGTCGCCTCCTCGGTCGCGCTGGTCACGCTGTGCGGGACGCTGGCGATCGCCGTGCTGCCGCTGCTCCAGCACCCGCTGGGGCTGGACGGGGTGGAGTTCGGGCGCTGGGTCGGCGCGAGCGTGCACGACGTCGGGCAGGTGGTGGCCACCGCGCAGACCGGCGGGGCCGGGGCGCTGCGGGAGGCCGTCCTGGTCAAGCTGATGCGGGTGATGCTGCTGGCGCCGCTGGTCGCGGGGGTGGCCGTGGTGGTGCGGCGGAACGCGGGCAGGGCTGCCGGGGATGCCGGGGGTGCCGAGTCTGCGGGAGCCGGCGGGGCCGGCTCTGCTGGGACTGCCGGGGCTCCTGGGGCTGCCGGGACGAGGAGTGCCCGTCGGCCGCCGATCGTGCCGCTGTTCGTGGCCGGGTTCCTCGCGATGATCGTGCTGCGGACCACCGGGGTGCTGCCCGACCGGGCGCTCGGCCTGGCCGGGGACGCGCAGGAACTGCTGCTCGCCGCCGCGCTGTTCGGGCTCGGCAGCGCCGTGCACCTGCCGACCATGGTGCGCACCGGCGGGCGGATCGCGCTGCTCGGACTGGGGTCGTGGGTGGTCGTGGCGGGCGTGTCGTACGCGGGAGTGCTGCTCACGACGTGAGGGGCGGGGCACGGGCGGCGCCCCGGGCCGCGGCTCCGGCTCCGCTGCCCACCGAGGACCGCTCCACGGGCGCGGGCGAGCTCGGTTATTGTCGGGCGCGTGATCGTGCGCACCGGTACGGTCCTTGCTGCCGAGTACGTCGAGGAGGACGCATGACCACCGCACTGCCCCAACGGGACGGCCACGAGGCCGTCGTCACGCTCGACCGGCGGGAGGGGCCGTTCGGCGAGGTGGTGCTGCGGCAGCGCGGACGGCACTACGAGATCATCGCCAACGGCTGCTTCCTGATGGACACCGCCGACGGGCGTTCCGAGCGGCTGCTGATCCAGGCGGCGCTGGACGCGTTGGACGCTACCGGTCGGAGCGGGGACGGCACGGCGGGCGGCCAGGGCGGCCAGGGCGGCCAGGGCGGCCAGGGCGGCCAGGGCGGCCAGGGCGGCCAGGGCGGCCAGGGCGGCCAGGGCGGCCCGGGCGGTCCGGGCGGTCCGGTCCTCGGGCCGTCGGTGCTGATCGGCGGTCTCGGAGTCGGCTTCTCGCTGGCGTACGCCGCGGCCGAACCGCGCTGGGGCCGGATCGCCGTCGTCGAGCGGGAGAACGCGATCATCGACTGGCACCGCAACGGCCCGCTCGGGGCCTTCTCCGGCGGTGCGCTGGACGACGAACGGGTCACGGTGCTCCACACCGACCTGCTGGAGTACCTCGCGGCGGCGGACGGCGAGCGCTACGACGCGCTGTGCCTGGACATCGACAACGGTCCGGACTGGACCGTCACCGACTCCAACAGCGGCCTGTACGGCGCGGACGGGCTCGCGGTGCTGTGGCACCGGCTGAGGCCCGGCGGGGTGCTGGCGGTGTGGAGCGCCCAGCCCTCCCCGGCCTTCGAGGAGGCGCTGCGGGCGGCCGGCTTCTCCGACGTCGCCACGCACGAGGTGCCGGTCAGCAGGGGCGTGCCGGACGTGGTGCACCTGGCGCGGCGGGCGGACTGAGGACGCCCGGAGCGCCGGCCCGCAGCGCTGCGGCCGTGCACCCCGTGGCCGCCGTCCGCCGGGCGGATCCGGAAGCTGCACCGGATCGTCGTCCGGGGCGGCCCGGGCCCGAACGAGCGGGCGGGGCCCGGCCGATGGCCGACTGCTAGCGTGGGCGATCACGGTGCACCAGTGCGGTGGTCGAGCGGGCGGTGGTGGGTGTGGTGGAGCAGGGGACTCCTTCGGAGCGGATCGCGGCCGAACTGCGGCGGCGGATCGCGGCGGGGGCGTTGAAGCCCGGGGCCCGGGTGCCGTCCACCCGCGGGATCACCCGGGAGTGGGGCGTGGCGATGGCCACCGCGACCAAGGTGCTCACCCGGCTGCGCGAGGAGGGGCTGGTCAGGGCCGTTCCCGGGGTGGGGACGGTGGTGGTGGCTCCGCCTTCGGCCGCGGCGTCCGGGGTGGTCCGGGAGGCCGGGCGGGCGTCGGGCGCGGTGCCGGGTGGAGCGCCGGGCGCGGGGCCGCGAGGCGCGGGCAGCCCGGGGGCGCGGCGGACCCGGGGCGGCGAACGGGAGTTGAGCCGGGAGCGGGTCGTCGCGACGGCGGTCGGGGTGGCCGACACGGAGGGGCTGGCGGCGTTGTCCATGCGCCGGGTCGCCACCGAGCTGGGCGTCGCGACCATGTCGCTCTACCGCCATGTGCCCGGCAAGGACGAGTTGTTGCGGCTGATGACGGACACGGTCTTCAGGGCGCACCCGTTGCCCGACCCGCCGGTGCCGGGTTGGCGGGCGGGGCTGGAGGAGGTCGCGCGGCTGCAGTGGCGGATCTACCGGCGGCACCCGTGGCTGGCGTCGACGATGTCCTTCACCCGGCCGGTGCTCGCGCCGGACGCGGCGGTGCACACCGAGCGGTCGATGGCCGCGCTGGCCGGACTGGGGCTGAGCCCGGAGGAGATGGCCCAGGCCGCGGTCGCGCTGGCGGCCTTCACCTGCGGGCTGGCCGTCCACTTCGAGCGGGAGGCACAGGCGGAGCAGGACAGCGGGATGTCCGCGGACGAGTGGATGGACCGGCTGGACGACGAGGACCACGACCGGCTGATGTCCGATCCGGAGCGGTTCCCGATGTTCGAGGCGCTGAACCGGGGGCCGGAGGTCGACCTGAGTCTGGAGGCGCTGTTCGAGTTCGGGTTGGCGCGGATGCTGGACGGGGTGGCGGCGCTGGTCGAGGTGCGCCGGGACGGGCGCTCGGGCGCAGGCGCGGGGCGGCGAACGGGAAGAGGGAACGGGAGCAGCGACGGGTGACAGCGGACGGGAGTCGGCGAACGGGACCTGAACCCGGTGGCCGTCGCCCGTCGCCGTCAGTCGCCGCCGGTCGCCGGCGCGCGCCCGTCGCCGGCGCGCGCCCGCAGCTCGTCAGCCGAAGGGCCGGTGCTCCGGCTCCGCGTCGGCCTGGCTCTCCGCCTCCGGCTCCTCCGCGACGCCGCTCGACGACTCCGTCATGCCGAAGGGGTCGAAGTCCGGCGGCGGGATCAGCACCGGCGTGCCCTTGCCACGACCCGGCTCCGCCTCCGCCGCCGGGGTGTCCTCCGCAGGGGCCGCCTGGGCCGGAACGCGCGGCGGTACCGAGGGCGGCGGCGGGACGGCCGGACCCTTCGCGGCGACGGTCGTACCGAACGGGTCCGCCTGCTGCTCGGCCGCGATCGTCGTGCCGAACGGGTCGGGAGCCGCGGCGCCCCCGGCGGTCGGTGCGGTCGGCCCGTCCGCGGCTCCGGTCGAGAAGTCCGTCATGCCGAAGGGATCGAAGTCCGGCGGCGGGATCAGCACCGGCGTGCCCTTCGGCTCCTCGTCGGCCTGGCCGGCGGCGCCCCCGGCAGTCGTCTCCTCGGCCACCGGTGCGAACGGGTTGAAGTCCGCGGGCGGGATGCGCACCGGAGTGCCGCGCAGGTGCACCGGCTCCTCCTCCGCCCCCTCGGTCGCGGGGACAGCGGCCGGCGCCGGGACAGCGGCCGGCGCGGGTGCGGCGGCCGGCACGGGTGCCGGGCCGTCCGGGCCGGTCGGTGCCGGAACGGGCACTGCCGTCGGCGGGGGCACGTGCGCCGCCGGGCTCGCCATCGGACTCGCCGCCGCGTTCGCGGCACCACCGGCCACCGCGACCGGCTCGCCGTCCCAGCCGAACTGGATGCTCTTCAGCAGCTCCGCGAACGCCTCCGTGTAGAGGTCCCAGTCCTCCGGCCGCGCCGTGGACAGCTGGGCGCACAGCACCGTGCCGCCGTCCGGCAGCGGGACGAACGCCTGGACGACCGAGGTGACCACCCAGCGCCGCTGCCCGTCGGAGGCCAGCGGGCCGGGCACCGGGACGGTCCGCCCCTCGACCAGGACGGCGGCCGGCCCGGCCGGGAGCAGCACCGTCCACACCTCGGCGTGCCGCCGTACGGTGGCCAGTTCGGTGGCGAGCGCGGTGATCGGCAGCGGGTGCCGGGCGAGCGAGATGACCAGGGTCGCGTCCGTGGCCCGTCCGTCCACCTCCAGGGCGCACACACCCGCGTAGCGGACGCCCGCCTCCTGGACCAGGTCGGTCAGGGTCGCGGCGATCACCGCGAAGTCGCGGCGCCGGGCCGTGCCGGTGGCGCCGAACAACTCCTCGGCCACCTCGGCGAGATGCGCGGTCAGCTCGGCGGCGGCCGCAGCGGTGGCCCGGTCGGCGCCGCCGTCGGCACCGTCCGGCAGAGCGGGCACGGTACGGGCGGAGGCTCCGGCGGGCCCGCCGGGGGAGGTGAGCGGGTGGAAGCCGGGCGGGACGACCAGGCGGACCTCGGCGCCCGCGCCGGTGGCCAGCTCGACCGGCTGCCGGGTCTGCTGCCCGGCCGCCAGCGCGGCCAGCGCCGGGGCGAACGGCGGGCGGAGCTTGGCGTCGGCGAACTCACCCGTGACCGGCAGCTGGAACAGCGCGGCCGAGGTGGTGCCCCGGTCCGCGATGGCGCCGCGCACCGCCCCGCCGCCGTAGTGGTCGTGCAGCGCGGCCGTCACCCGGTCGGCGATCGGGGTGCCGGTGCCGGGGCGGGCGGTTCCGGCGGTGACCACCGTGCCGAGCCGGTCGAAGGCCTCGTGCACCGGCCCGTTGGGTGCCAGCCGAAGGGTGAACAACGCCTCGGCGGCGGGGTGCCCCACCGTCCGCAGGGCGCTCAGCGAGGCCGCCGGGTGGCGTGAGGTGTGCTCGTCGAAGAGGGCGTCGGTGAGCGTGCCGAGGGTCGAGCAGACCTGCTCGGCCGCCGCGAAGGGGTTGGCCTCCGCGCTGAACTGGACGTCCTGGGTCAACTGGTGAGCCCCCCGCTCTGCTCCGTCTGCGTCGGTGGTTCCGGCTGGGACCGGGCCCGCTCGGGCGGCGCGCCGTCGGATCCCTGCTCATTCCTATCAGAGCCCACCGTCGTCGCCGAACCGCAGGATCACCCGATGATCATTCGCCGCCGGTTCCGGTGGAGCCCTGCGTGGCCTCGGCGGACGGTTCGTCCACCGGCGCGCGCGTCGGCGCTGCGGACACCGGGGCACCGGCGTCCGCCGCTCCGGACACCGGGGCACCGGCGTCAGCCGTTCCGGCGGCGAGCACGGTGACCGCGTCGAGGATGCCGGGGACGGCGAACAGTCCGGCGAGGTCCCGGACCAGGCGTCCGGTCGGCCCGTCCGGCCGCTCGCCGGCGAAGAAGGTGGCCAGTTCGGTGGCCAGGGCCGGTTCTCGGGCCGCGGTGAGGGTGAGCGAGGCGACGAACTCCTGCACCAGGTGCAGCTGCAGCTCCTCCAGCGGTACGGAGCGCTCGGCCAGCCACTCCAGCGAGGTGATCTCGGCGTTGGCGATCCAGGCCCGGACGGCCAGCCGCAGCCCGGGGCTCGGCCGGGGGATCGCCAGGTGGCTCAGGATCTGGTCGTGGGCGGCCCGGCGCACCTCGTCGATCACCGCCGAGGTGCCCGGGCTGGCCGCCACCGAGCCGCCCCGCAGCAGTGCGGCGAAGCCGGGCCCGTGGCTCTGCACGAAGTCCAGGTAGCGGCCCATCACCCGGTACAGCCGCTCCGACAGCGGCCCCTCCATGGGCTCCTCGAAGCGCGCCGACAGCTCCCGACCGGCCCGGCGCAGCGACGCCTCGTACAGGGCCTGCTTGCCCGGGAAGTAGTGGTACACCAGCGGCCGGGAGGCGCCCGCGGCGGCGGCGATGTCGTCGATCGACACCTCCTCCGGAGGCCGCCGGCTGAACAGTTCCAGGGCCACGGCGATGAGTTGCTCCCGCCGCTCGTCCACGCTCAGCCGCCGGCGCGGCCGCTCACCGGCGGCGCCCCGGCCGGGTGCGGCGGCGGTCCGTGCTGCGCGGTCGGCCGTCGGCGACGGCGTACGGGAGGCCATGTGCGCCACCCTATCCGGCACGCGCGCGTCGGCCCATGTGCCCCGGGCCCGGCCACGGCCCCCGGACGGTACCCGGCGTCCTCAGCATGGTTCCAGCCGGGTCGGTGTTCTAGCCGGCCCGCAGCTCCAGGTAGCGGCGGTAGGCCTCGCGGCCGTCGGTGACGAAGGTGTCGCGGGCGAGGCGCTCGGCGAGTTCGTCGGGGGAGAGCCAGGCGTGCCAGGCCACCTCGGACTCCTGCGGGGAGACCGGGCCGTCCCACTCCGCCTCGTAGGTGTCGCACCACCAGGAGAGCCGGCCGCCGTCCGGTTCCCGGAAGAGGAACTTGAACAGCGGTCGCGGGCGGATGCCCCGGACGCCGAGTTCCTCCTCGGCCTCCCGGACGGCTGCCTCGGCGTAGGTCTCGCCGGAGCCGACCACCCCGCCGACGAACATGTCGTAGGCGCCGGGGGCGAACAGCTTGGTGTCCGTGCGGCGGTGGACGAAGATCCGGCCGGCCGGGTCGCGGACCAGGACGAAGACGCAGCGGTGGATCAGCCCCCGCCGGTACACCTCCGCGCGCCGCGCCGTCCCGATGACCCGGTCGTGCTCGTCGACGACGTCCAGCAGTTCTTCGGAAGGGTTGGTCATGTCCCACAGGTTAGGGTTTCGAGGCCCGCTTCGAACGCGGGACCGATCGATTGGGCGGACACCGGGACGCTGGTCGGACTCCGAGGAGAGGGTCCGGACGAGCGGGTCCGGACGGGCGGAGGACGGCGCGCGATGGTGGAGATCTGGGGCGAGACGGCGGAGGGGTTCGAACCGGTTCGGGCGGCGTTCGCGCGGAACTTCGCCGAGTACGGCGAGCTCGGCGCGGCCTTCGCGCTGTACGTGCGCGGCCGGAAGGTGGTCGACCTGTGGGGCGGCGACGCCCGGCCGGAGGTCGGTGGGCGGCCCGCGCCCGCCGTGCCGTGGACGGCGGACACCGCCCAGGTGATGCGTTCCGTCACCAAGGGCCTGACCGCGGCCGCCGCCCTGCTGCTCGCCGAGCGCGGCCTGCTCGATCTGGACGCTCCGACGGCCTCGTACTGGCCGGAGTTCGCGGCGGCCGGCAAGGGCGGCGTGCCCGTGCGCTGGCTCCTGTCGCACCAGGCCGGGGTGCCCGCACTGGACGACCCGCTGCGCCTGGAGGACGTGCTGACCTGGGAGCGGGCCGTCGCCGCCGTGGCCGCGCAGACGCCCGCCTGGGAGCCGGGCACCGCGCACGGCTACCACCCGTACACCTACGGTTGGCTGGTGGGCGAGGTGGTGCGTCGGGTGAGCGGTCGGACGATCGGACAGTACTTCGCCGAGGAGATCGCCCGGCCGCTCGGACTGGACCTGTGGATCGGGCTGCCGGCCGGGGCCGCGCCCCGGGTCGGCAAGCTGGTCGACCTGCCCGCCCCGGAGGCGGCCCGCACCGGGCCGAGCGGGCTGCGGCTGCGGCCCAAGCAGTCCGTCCGGGACGCCTACCAGGATCCGACCTCGCTGACCGCCCGTTCCTTCGCCTCGGTCCTGCCCGGGGTCGACCTCAACGACCCGGCCGTGCAGGCCGCCGAGATCCCCGGCGCGGGCGGCATCGGCACCGCCCGTTCGCTGGCCCGGTTCTACGCGGCGCTGATCGGTGCGGCCGACCGCCCGGACGGCTCCGGCGCGCTACTGCCGCCGCTGCTCGGCCCGGAGACGATGGCCCACGCGGTCGGTCCGGCGGTGAACGGGCCGGACCGGGTGCTGATCGTCAACTCGACCTTCGGCCTGGGATTCTGGCGGCACGGACCGACCGCCCCGATGGCCTCCCCGGCGAGCTTCGGCCACCCGGGCCGGGGCGGCTCGCTGGGCTTCGCCGACCCGGAGCTCGGCCTGGGGTTCGGGTACGTGACCAACGGCATGCAGCCGGGCGTCACCGGGGACGTCCGCTCGCGCAACCTGATCCGCGCGGTGCGGGGGTGCCTGGGACTGTCCTGAGGCGATCGGCCGCCCGGACCGACTGGGCCGGGCGGCGGGCCGGGCAGACGGCCGGTCACGCGCGGGCGGTCCCGGTCACCCTGGCCGGCCCCGGTCACGCGCGGGCGGTCCCGGTCATGCCTGGCCGGTCTCGAAGCGGCTGATCTTCCCGTCCTCGACGGTGAACCGCCAGGCGGTGCGCATCTCGCCCCAGGTCTCGTTGGTGAAGTTGGCGACGAGGGCGCGGCCGCCGTTCGACTCGGTCTGGACGTCCATCCGGCCGTTGGGGCCGAAGATCTCCCGGTCGATCCAGTCCCGCAGGTCGCGCTCGGAGCCGTCGTCGGTCATGGTCGCGTCCGGCGTGAGCAGGGCGAGGAAGGCGTCGCGGTCGCCCGCGTTGACGGCGGTGACGAACGCGCGGACGGCGGGGTCGGTGAGCTTGGCGGGGGCGATGGTCATCTGCCGGGACTCCCAACGGGGACGGTCGGACTGGGGGAGTCCTGTCTACGGCGTTCGCGCGGCGTGCCCGGGCATGTCGGCGGCGCGTCGGCGAATCGGGGGGATTCATGTGCTTATGATCCTGAAACAGGCGATTTTTCCTGATAGGCCCGCCACGGGGAGTGGCGGTGGAGCGGGAGGCCCGGGCGGGCCTCCCGCTCCACGTGCGTCCTGCTGTTCGAGGGGCCGGGTCAGAACAGGCCGACCGCGTCGGGGGAGTAGCTGACCAGCAGGTTCTTGGTCTGCTGGTAGTGCTCCAGCAGGGCCTTGTGGTTCTCGCGGCCGATGCCCGAGTTCTTGTAGCCGCCGAAGGCCGCGTGGGCCGGGTACGCGTGGTAGCAGTTCGTCCAGACCCGGCCCGCCTGGATGGCGCGCCCGGCCCGGTGAGCGGTGTTCAGGTCACGGGTCCACACGCCGGCGCCCAGCCCGTACTGGGTGTCGTTGGCGAGGGCGACCGCCTCGTCGAAGCCCTCGAAGCGGGTGACCGAGACGACCGGCCCGAAGATCTCCTCCTGGAAGACCCGCATGCTGTTGACGCCCTCGAAGACCGTCGGCGTGACGTAGTAGCCGCCGGCCAGCGGGCCGCCGAGGTCCGCGCGCTCGCCGCCGACCAGCACCTTGGCGCCCTCGGCCTGGCCGATCTCGAAGTACGAGAGGATCTTCTCCAGCTGTTCGGCGCTGGCCTGCGCGCCGATCTGGGTGTCGGTGTCCAGCGGGTCGCCCTGGCGCATCGCGCGCACCCGCTCCAGACCGTCGCCGAGCAGCCGCTCGTAGACCGAGGACTCGATCAGCGCGCGGCTCGGACAGGTGCAGACCTCGCCCTGGTTGAGGGCGAACATCGCGAAGCCCTCGACGGCCTTGGCGTAGAAGGCGTCGTCGGCGGCGGCGACGTCCGCGAAGAACAGGTTGGGGCTCTTGCCGCCGAGCTCCAGGGTGACCGGGATCAGGTTGTCCGCGGCGGCCCGGGATATCAGCCGGCCGGTGCCGGTCTCGCCGGTGAAGGCGAGCTTGCGCACGCGCGGGCTGGCGGCGAGCGGGGCGCCGGCCTCCTCACCGAAGCCGGTGACGATGTTGACCACGCCGGGCGGCAGCAGGTCCGCGGTCAGCTCGGCCAGCAGCAGCACCGAGGCCGGGGTCTGCTCGGCGGGCTTGAGCACCACGGCGTTGCCGGCCGCCAGCGCCGGGGCCAGCTTCCACACGGCCATCAGGATCGGGAAGTTCCACGGGATGATCTGGCCGACCACGCCGAGCGGTTCGTGGAAGTGGTAGGCGACGGTGTCCTCGTCCAGTTGGGAGAGGCTGCCCTCCTGGGCCCGCAGCGCGCCGGCGAAGTAGCGCAGGTGGTCGACGGCGAGCGGGAGGTCGGCGACCAGCGTCTCGCGCACCGGTTTGCCGTTCTCCCAGCTCTCGGCGACGGCCAGGCGCTCCAGGTTGGCCTCCATCCGGTCCGCGATCCGCAGCAGCACCTGCGCCCGCTCGGCGACGGAGGTGCGGCCCCAGGCCGGGGCGGCGGCGTGGGCCGCGTCGAGCGCCACCTCGATGTCCTCGGCGGTGCCCCGGGCCACCTCGGTGAACACCTCGCCGGTGACCGGGGTGGGGTTCCCGAAGTACTCGCCACGGACCGGGGGCGTCCAACCGCCGTTGATCCAGTGCTCGTAGCGGGAGCGGTAGGCGATGATGCTGCCGGGCGCGCCGGGGGGCTGGTAGACCGTCATGCTCTGTGTCTCCTCGCGACGTCGGGCGCCGTCCGACGCCGGTCGGGCCCGGGCGGCGCGCCGGGCCGCCCAGTCGGGGGCGGTCCGGCGGGAGGGTACGGACACGCAGTCGGGCCGACGCCCTGTCGGGGGCGCCCGCCGTCGAGCACGATAGCCGCCGGGGTGCGGCGCGGCCACGGTCCGTACGGCGGGGGCGTACGGACGGTGTGCGATCCGGCCAGGGCGCGGTCAGCTCGGCGCCCGGTCCGGGGCGGCACCCGGGACGGGGTGGCACCCGGGATGGTCGGCGCCCGGTCCGGGGCGGCTCCCGGGACGGTCGGCGCGCGACCGGGGCGGCGCTCGATCGGTCGGTCTGCGATCCGGTCGGTCGCGCCCCCGGGCGCACGCGGGGCGCTCGGACGGCGTGCGGCGTGGGCCTCCCGCCGGCGGGACCGCCCCCGGGCGGGCCGGACCGCTCACACCGCGTGGTACCGGCCGGTGCGGGCCTCCCAGCTCAGGTAGCCGGCCAGCCAGGTGATCAGCCCGTCCGCGTACCGCTGGGCGATCGCCGCCTCGATCCGCGACAGGCCCAACTCCCGGTAGACGTCCGGCAGTCGGCCGTGCAGGTCGGCGCAGCGCTCGACCATCAGCTGGGCCTCGGCCAGGACCGCCGAGCAGGCCTCCTCGGCCGAGCAGCGGCGCTCCCGCTGCACGATCATGACGAGGTTGTTGACGTCCCCGCGCGGCGCCTCGAGCGGGAAGGACCGCACGTCGTTGCTCAGTGACGGTATGTCGGCTGCCAGCTGCCGGATCTGACGCAGCACCGGATGGTGCAGGACGGCGGCGGGAACCTCGAACTGGCCGAGGCGTTCGACCATGTCGAAGATGGTCTCCATCGCCGCGGTGCCTCGTCTGAGTTCGAGGTAGCCGTCCCGGTCCGGCGGCCGGGTGGAGATCCGGCCGGCTGCCTCGGCCGGGTGGCTGGCGAAGTAGTACTCCCAGTTGTAGGCCGCGCGGGCCTGCCAGCGGGCGGGCATGCCGCGCACGCTGCGGTTCCACAGGTCGGCGAAGGCGGTCTCGACCGCGGAGCCCGGATCGGGCCGGGCTCCGTGCAGGACGGCGATCAGGCGTTCGCAGATCGGGGCGACCTCGGTGGGGCGGCGGCCGAGCGGGCCGTCGAACTGGTCGTCGAAGAGGAAGTAGAAACCCATCAGGTCCGCGGCCAGGGCGAGTTCGTCCGGCCCCGCGTCCGGGTAGCCGAGCGCGGCGAGGTCGACCACCTCCCAGTGCGCGTAGCCGGGGTGGTCGGCATCGGGCAGCAGCGGGTGGCGGATCAGCCAGTCGCGGTGCAGCTTGGTGGCGTACGCGCCGTGGGGACTGCGGCGGTGCGGGAACGGGATCTGAAGTGAGGTGTCGTCAGACATCGGACTCCCGGTGCAGCGGAGGAGGGGGCGCTTGTGGTTCGATCATTGACCGTGGGGGAGTTGACGTGGGGAGGCCCTGACGGTGAGGGTGGAGGGCAAGATCATCTGAGCCTCGAGGGCCGTAGGGTATCGGATGTATTGATCGGACGTTAGGGATATAGGGCAAATGCCCTTGGCAAGCCGCCCGAA
This sequence comes from Kitasatospora sp. NPDC001539, assembly GCF_040298565.1. Classification (NCBI taxonomy): domain Bacteria; kingdom Bacillati; phylum Actinomycetota; class Actinomycetes; order Kitasatosporales; family Streptomycetaceae; genus Kitasatospora; species Kitasatospora sp. NPDC001539. The sequence goes on from NZ_JBEPAK010000036.1 coordinate 26,616, forward strand.
CCCTCCCCGTCCGCCCCAGCCTGCACGAATGTCACCCGGCGGGCCGCACGCGGCGCTAACCTCGGCTCCACGAACAGTGATGGAGCGGCTCCTACGGGCAGTGGTCGACACGGGCAGTGGCGAGCCGTGCCGGGAGCGGGCGAGGCGGAGGCGCGACGGTGACCGAACAGAGCAACGGACTGCGGGCGGGGGCCGGTTCCGGCCGGGACGGCGACAGCGCCGGGCCCCGGGTCAGGCTACGCGACCGCGACGCCGAACTGCGCTCGGTGGAGGCCGCCATCGACCGGCTCTGCCGCGAGTTCGCCGCCGGCGGCACCGAGATCGGCGACCTGCTCACCTTCTCCGGCCGCCCCGGCATCGGCAAGACCAGTCTGCTGCACGAGGTCCGGCGGATCGCCAAGCTCCGCGACGGCGCCAGCGTGCTGTTCGCCCGCGGTGGCGAGCGGCAGTTCAAGGAGCCGTACCACGTGCTGCGCCAGCTGCTCCAGCCGGTGCTCAGCAGCCTGGCGGCCGACGAGTTCCGCCAGGTCATGGGCACCTGGGAGGAGGTCGTCGGACCGGCCATGGGCCTCAAGCAGCCCAAGGCCGGCGCCCGCCGCCTCGACCCGCAGGGCGTGCGCGACGGCCTCGACTACGTCCTCACCCAGCTCGCACCGCGCCGCGCGCCGATGGTGATGATCGTGGACGACCTCCACTGGGCCGACGCCGAGTCCCTCTCCTGGCTCGCCAAGTTCGCCGTCCGCTCCAGCGAACTGCCCGTCCTCCTGGTCTTCGCCTTCCGCGAGGACGAGAACGACTGGCCCACCGAGACCCAGGACCTCCGCCGGGGCGTGCTCGCCCTCAAGGCCCGCAAGCACGAGCTGAACCGGCTCACGCTGAACTCCGTCACGGACATGATCCGTGCCGAGCTCGGCGACAAGGCCGAGGACGCCTTCTGCTACGAGTTCTGGAACGTCGTCAACGGTAACCCCTTCGAGGCGGTCGCCCTGCTCGACCAGGTCCGCGACCAGGAGCTCGAACCGGTCGAGGAGAACTCCCGCCAGCTGCGCGAACTCGCCGTCGACGCCACCGGCATGACCCTCAAGACCTGGCTGGACCGGCTCGGCGCCAGCACCCTGCGGTTCGCCTGGGCCTGCGCCATGCTCGGCACCGACATCCGGGTCGACCTCGCCACCCGGATCTCCACCCAGAGCACCGAGGGCGCCCGGGAATCGATCAAGCAGCTGCGCAAGCAGCGGGTGCTCACCCAGTCGCCCAACGGCAACCTCGAGTTCGTCCACCCGCTGATCGCCAGCTCCATCTACAACACCATGCCGGAGGCCACCCGCCTCGGCATGCACGGCATCGCCGCCGCCGAGATCGAGAACGCCGGCCTCGGCCTGCTCGCCGCCTCCCGGCACCTCGTCGAGACCCACTCCGGCGAGGGCGACGACCGGATCGTCAAGAAGCTGCGCCGAGCCGCGGTCGAACACCAGCTGATCGGCGCCCCCGAGGCCGCCCAGCGCTGCCTGCACCGCGCGCTCAACGAGCCGCCCGCCGACGACATCAAGGCCGAGGTGCTGTACGAACTCGGCTGCTCCGCACTGCTCACCGACCCCGTCGCCACCGTCAACCAGCTGAGGCTCGCCCTCGACCCGGACGAGGTACCGCTGCGCCCCGACCTGCGGGTGGACGCCACCTTCCGGCTCTCCGAGGTGCTCGCCCACAGCGGCGAACTGGGCCAGGCCGCCCTGGTCTGCCAGGAGGAGGCCGCCGACCGCGCGGTGCTCGCCATGCGCGCCTGGGACCTCACCCTGCGCGGCGACCCCTCCGCCGAGGCGCTGGCGCTCGCCGACGAGGTCCTCGACGGCGGCCGGCTGCCCAAGGGCCTCGGCTGGACCGACACCACCTGGGGCTTCGAACTGCCCTCCATGCTGGGCCTCACCTACATCTACAACGACCGCATCGCCCAGGCCGAGCGGCTGTTCGCGGACGCCATCATCCAGTTCGAGGTGGCCGGTTGGAGCGGCGCCCACCGGGGCTTCGCGTACTTCCTGATGGGCCTGGCCCGGTTCCGCCGCGGCCTGCTCGCGGAGGCCGAGGACTTCCTGCGCCGGGCGTACCGGATCTCCGAGCGCGTCGGGGCGAAGCTGCCGCTGGCCTGGGACGCCGTCGGCGTGCTGGTGGACACCCTGATCGCCCGCGGCCGGACCGAGGAGGCCTGGGCGCTGGCCAACGAGTTCGGCTTCCACCCGCCCTACCACGCCACGGCCATGGTGCTGCCGGACGCGGCCTCGCTGTACGGCAAGCTGCTGATCGCCATGCGGCGCCACGCGGGCGCGGCGGCCGCGCTCACCGAGGCCGGCGCCCAACTGGAGGTCCGCGGCTGGCGGAACACCGTCTGGGCGCCCTGGGCCGGGCACCTGGCCATCGCGATCGCCGACGACGAGCCCGAGCGGGCCCGCTGCTACGCCCAGAAGGCCGTCGCGGACGCGCGCCGCTTCGGCACCGCCTCGGCGATCGGCAGCGCGCTGCGGCTGCAGGCGCAGGTCGAGAACGGCGAACAGGCGGTCGATCTGCTGGAGCAGGCGGTCGAGTACCTCGGGCAGTCCCCGGCCGGGTACGAGCACGCCGTCGCGCTGGTCGACCTGGGGGCCGCACTGCGCCGGGTCGGGCGGCTGGAGGACGCCCAGGAGTACCTGTACCAGGGCATCGAGCTGGCCCAGCACTGCTCGGCGGAGCGGCTGGTCGACCAGGCCCGGCGGGAGCTGGCCAACTACGGGCTGCGGCCCAACCGGCTGGAGAAGCGCGACTTCCGGGAGACGCTCAGCGGCCCCGAGTGGGAGGTCGCCAAGCGCGCGGCGCGGGGTGTGCCGCCGCAGCGGATCGCCGAGGAGCTGGGCGTGCAGCTGAGCCTGGTCAACCGGCGGCTGGCGGCGGTCTACCGCAAGGCGGGCAGCGGTCCGGACGGCCTGGCCTCGGCACTCGGGCTGCCGGGCCAGCCGCACGAGGAGCAGCGGGAGCACGGCGAGTAGCGGGAGCCGCGGGCAGGAGGAGGAGCGGGATCGCGGCCTGAGCGGCAGGGCCCGGCCGGTGGCGGCCGGCGGAGGCGGCGGGCGGAGGCGTCCGGGCGGCGCGCGGTGGCGTGGGAGCGCCCCCGCCCCCGCCGCCCTCGCTAGGCTGACGGACACCACGGGGCCTCCACCACGCCCCTGACGGATCGACGGACCCGGAACCGGGCGGAGGCGGCGGCGCTGTCGCCGCGAGTGAGGAGCAGCCATGGCGAGCGAGCCCACCGAGGTGCGGCACGGACCCCTCGACTCCTCGGGCGCGGGGGCCGCGATCCAGCGCTGGACGCTCACCGCGGGCCCGTACGAGGCGAGCGTGCTCAACCTCGGCGCCACCCTGCACACCCTGAGCGCGCCGGACCGGGCCGGCCGCACTGCCCAACTGCTGCTGTCCACGGACACGTTGAGCCAGATCCTGGGCCCGGCGCGGCACTACGGCACGGTGGTGGGCCGGTACGCCAACCGGATCGACCGCTGCGAGGTCACCATCGACGGGCAGGAGCACCCGCTCGCCCCGACCGGCGGCGGGATCACCATCCACGGAGGGCCGGACGGCTTCGCGCAGCGGATCTGGGCGGCCGAGCCGGTCGACGGCGGGGTGCGGCTGCGGCTGCACAGCCCGGACGGCGACCAGGGTTTCCCGGGCGCGCTGGACGTCAGCGTCTCCTACACCCTGGACGCCGGCGGCGAGCTGGTGATCGACTACCGCGCGGTGACCAGCAAGCCGACCGTCGTCAACCTGACCAACCACGCCTACTTCAACCTCGCGGGTGAGGGCAGCGGCGACGTCCTGGGCCACCTGCTCACCCTCGACGCCGACGAGTACACCCCGGCCGACGAGCGGCAGATCCCGTACGGGCGGACGGAGCCGGTGGCCGGCACGCCCTTCGACTTCACGGTGGCCACGCCGATCGGCAAGTCGGTGCATGACGACCACCCGCAGCTGGCCGGCCCCGGCGGCTACGACCACAACTGGGTGCTGCGGGCCCGGCCGGCGGACGGCAGCCCGGCGCGGGCCGCCCTGCTGGAGGACCCGGTCAGCGGTCGCACCCTCGAGGTGCTGACCTCCGAGCCGGGCATCCAGGTCTACACGGCCAACAAGTTCCAGGGCGCGGTCACCGGTGCGAGCGGGGTGCCGTACGGCCCGTTCGCCGGGATCGCGCTGGAGACCCAGCACTTCCCGGACTCCCCGCACCAGCCGGCGTTCCCGAGCACCGTGCTGCGGCCGGGGGAGGAGTTCCGCTCGACCACGGTGCTGCGGCTGGGCACCAGGTAGCCGCCGGTTCCGGCGGTACCTGGTCAGCCGTTGCCAGGGAGGTCCCGGCGCATGCAGAGCCGGGGCCAGCGGTCCAGGCCGTGGTCGGCCTCCCGGCGGCGGATCCGGCGCAGGCCCGGGGTGAGCTCGTGGTCGGCGAGCGGGCGGAATCCGCAGCGGACGTAGTAGGGGGCGTTCCACGGGACGTCCGCGAAGGTGGTCAGGGTGAGCGCGGGGGCGCCGGCGCTCCGGTGCTCGGCCAGGTGCTCGATCAGGGCCCGGCCGATGCCCCGGCGGGCGTGGTCCGGGTGGACCGACACCTGCTCGATGTGCAGGGCGCCGTCCACCGGCTCGGCCAGCAGGTAGCCGGCGACCGGCCCGTCGGGGACCTGTGCGACCAGGGCGACGCCGTGCCGCAGGTAGTGCGCCAGCTCCTCCGGGGCCGGGGGCTCGTCCTCGGCGATCTCCGGCATCCCGATCGCGGCGAAGGGCGCTCCGGCGGCGCGTTCCAGGTCGACCAGCAGCGCGAGGTCGTCGTCGACAGCGGTTCTGATGCGCATCCGCCCAGTCTGCTGCAAGCGCCTCCCGGCCGGCCCCGGAGGCCCCGTCGGCCGGCCATAACGGGGCACAACGGGACGGATGTCGCCATCGCACCGTGCTGTCAACTACCGAGCGGCCACGTCCAGGACACACGGATGTAACGATCGCCGTTTCTTGCAGAAACTTTCTGCAAGGACTTTCCGTCTCTCTTGCGCCGCTGTTAACTTCCTTCCCGAGCCCGACGGCAGCGAAGGTGCGGTCGGCACGAGGCAGCCATTATGCGCCTGTCTCCGAACATCTCGGGCACCCCCACCCTCCCAAGGAGTTCTCATGCGGCGTGGCATCGCGGCCTCTGCCCTCGTTGTGGCCCTCGCGGTCTCGATGGCTGCCTGTGGCAGCAGTGGCGGCTCCGGTTCGGACGGCAAGGCCGACGGCCCCGTCACCCTGACCTACTGGGACACCTCCAACGCCACCAACGAGGCTCCGAACTACCAGGAACTGGCCAAGAAGTTCGAGGCGGCCAACCCGAACATCAAGGTCGACTTCGTCAACGTGCCGTTCGACCAGGCGCAGAACAAGCTGCAGACCGCCATGGGAGCCAAGGGCGCGCCGGACGTGTTCCGCTCCGAGGTCGGCTGGACCGCCGCCTTCGCCAAGGCCGGCTTCTTGGAGCCGCTGGACGGCACCCCGGCCGCCGCCGACACCTCCACCTTCCAGCCCAGCCTGATCCAGCAGGCCAAGTACGACGGCAAGCTGTACGGCGTCCCGCTGGTGACCGACACCCTGGGCCTGCTCTACAACAAGGAGCTCTTCGCCAAGGCCGGCATCACCACCGCGCCGAAGACCTGGGACGAGCTCAGGACCGACGCCGCCGCGATCAAGGACAAGGCCGGCGTGGACGGCTTCTGGCTCAAGGCCGCGGACGGCTACTACGCGATGCCGTTCCTGTTCGGCGAGGGCACCGACACCGTCGACGCCGCCGGCAAGAAGATCACCGTCACCTCGCCCGAGGCCGTCAAGGCCGTCGAGACCTACAAGTCGATGTTCAACGGCCCCGGCCTGGCCAAGGCCGACGTCACCACCGACGCCTACGCCCACATGATGGACGCCTTCAACAGCGGCAAGGTCGCGGCGATCATCCAGGGCCCGTGGGAGATCACCAACATCTACAAGGGCTCCGCCTTCGCCGACAAGAACAACCTCGGCATCGCCGCCGTCCCGGGCGGCTCCGGCGGCAAGGCCGGCGCCCCCACCGGCGGCCACAACATCTCGGTCTACGCCGGAGCGGACAAGGCCCACAAGGCCGCCGCCGAGAAGTTCGCCGCCTTCATGACCTCGGCCGAGAGCCAGGCCTTCATCGCGCAGAAGAACTCCACCCTGCCGACCCGCTCCGACGCCTTCACCGCCGACGTCAAGGCCGACCCGGGCATCGCCGGCTTCCAGGGCATCCTGAACAGCGCCAAGCCGCGCCCCGAACTGCCCGAGTACAGCTCGCTGTTCTCCTCCCTCGGCGAGAACCTCGGCAAGGCCCTCCAGGGCACCGCCACCCAGGACGCGCTGAACACCGTCGCCACCGACTACGCCAAGCTCCTGCCGGGCTTCGCCAAGTAGTCCCCGGGCCCGGCCTGCCGACCTCCGGCAGGCCGGGCCGTCGGCTCCCCCGAGATCCCCCGAGAAGGTGCAAACGATGTCAGTCGCCGTCCAGGGCGCCACCGGCAAGGGCAGCCGGGAGCGCGATCAGCGTCCGGGCCCGCTGGACCGCCTCAAGCGCTCCTACGCCAAGCACTGGTACGCCTACGCGATGATCGCCCCGGTCGTGCTGGTGCTGGGCGTGCTGGTGCTCTACCCGCTCGTCGAAGGCGTCTGGCTCACCCTCACCGACGCCAACAGCCTCAACACCGCCCGCACGATCGGCGTCAACAAGATCCCGGCCAGCTACGACTTCGTCGGGTTCCACAACTACGCCGACATCCTGTGGGGCCCCGGCTCGTACGACCGCTTCTGGTCGCACTTCGTCTGGACCATCGCCTGGACGGGCATCTGCGTCTCCCTGCACTACACCCTCGGCCTCGGCCTCGCCCTGCTGCTCAACAAGAAGCTGCGCGGACGCGCCGCCTACCGGATGCTGCTCATCCTGCCCTGGGCCGTGCCGACCTTCGTCACCGTCTTCTCCTGGCGGCTGATGCTCTCCGACGGCGGCGTCGTCAACAGCGCCCTCTCCGCCCTGCACCTGCCCCAACCCGGCTGGCTCACCGACCCGTTGGCGCAGAAGGCGGCCGCGATCCTGGTCAACACCTGGGCCGGCGTGCCGTTCATGATGATCTCGCTGCTCGGCGGACTGCAGTCGATCCCGGCCGAGCTGTACGAGGCCGCCGAGATGGACGGCGCCACCCGCTGGCAGCAGTTCCGCCACGTCACCCTGCCCGGGCTGCGCACCGTCTCCTCCACCGTCGTCCTGCTCGGCGTGATCTGGACGTTCAACCAGTTCAACGTCATCTTCCTGCTCTTCGGCACCGGCGCCCCCGACGCCCAGCTGCTGGTCACCTGGGCCTACCGCCTCGGCTTCGGACAGATCCCCCGGGACTACGCCCAGTCCGCCGCCTACGGCGTGATCCTGCTGTCCATCCTGATCGTCTTCACCGCCTTCTACCGGCGCTGGCTCGCCCGCAACGAGCAGGCCAACGGCTGAGGCCCCGGACCCAGTTGACCCACGAAGGCAGGTACCCCCGATGAGCACCACCACCGAACGCCCCGCCCCGGCGCCGACCACGGCCCCGGCCGCCAGGCCGGCCAAGGTCCGTCCGCGCGGCGAGAGCGGCCCGCTGGCCAGGACGCTGTCCCACGCCGCCCTGGCCCTCGCCGGACTGATCGCGCTGTTCCCGGTCGCGTGGATCCTGTTCGTCTCGCTCGGACCGGACAAGACCGACTACCTCCACCCCGGCCAGATCCTCGACAAGCTCACGCTGTCGAACTACCAGCACGTGCTGGCCGACACCGACTTCTTCACCTGGTTCGGCAACGCCGTGCTGGTCTCCGGCATCACCACCGTGTTCGGCGTGATGGTCGCCGCCACCACCGGCTACGCCGTCTCCCGGATGAAGTTCCCGGGGCACCGGCCGCTGATGTGGTCACTGCTGGTCACCCAGATGTTCCCGATCGCGGTCCTGATCGTGCCGATGTACACGATGCTCTCCGAACTCGGCCTGCTGGACAGCTACACCGGCCTGATCCTGGTCTACTCCACCACCACCGTGCCGTACTGCGCCTGGCTGCTGAAGGGCTACTTCGACACCATCCCGGTCGAGATCGACGAGGCCGGCCGGGTCGACGGGCTCACCCCGTTCGGCACCTTCTGGCGGCTGGTGCTGCCGCTCGCCCGGCCGGGACTGGCGGTGGCCGCCTTCTACTCCTTCCTCACCTACTGGGCCGAGGTGCCCTTCGCCTCCACCTTCATGCTCAGCTCCGACAAGTACACGCTGGCGGTCGGCCTGCAGACCTTCGTCAGCGAGCACGACGCCCAGTGGAACCTGATGGCGGCGACCGCCGTGCTGATCGCCATCCCGTCCGCGGCCTTCTTCTACCTGGTGCAGCGCCACCTGGTCACCGGCCTGACCGCCGGTGCCTCCAAGTCGTAACGCCCCGCCGCACTCCGGCGCCGACTCCGCGCCCGGCGCCCACCGCAGACGGGCGCCCGGCACGGACCCGGCGCTCACCGCGGACCCGGCGTTCCCCGCTCCTCTAGTCCCCAAGGGATTCCGTCCATGACCCAGAACCTGGCCGACACCTCCCGGCCCGCCGCCGACACCGCTCACGAGGCGAACGTCAGCGCGTCCAGAGGCTGGTGGCGGGACGCGGTCATCTACCAGGTGTACCCGCGCAGCTTCGCCGACTCCAACGGGGACGGCATGGGAGACCTGCCCGGCATCCGCAGCCGCCTGCCGTACCTGCGCGACCTCGGCGTGGACGCCGTCTGGCTCTCCCCGTTCTACGCCTCGCCGCAGGCGGACGCCGGCTACGACGTCGCCGACTACCGCGCGGTGGACCCGATGTTCGGCACCCTGCTGGACGCCGACGCGCTGATCCGGGACGCCCACGAGCTGGGCCTGCGGATCATCGTCGACCTCGTCCCCAACCACTCCTCGGACCAGCACGAGTGGTTCCAGCGCGCCCTGCGCGAGGGCCCCGCGTCCCCGCTGCGCGACCGCTACCACTTCCGCCCCGGCAAGGGCGAGAACGGCGAACTGCCGCCCAACGACTGGGAGTCCATCTTCGGCGGCCCGGCCTGGACCCGCACCGAGAACCCGGACGGCACCCCCGGCGACTGGTACCTGCACCTGTTCGCCCCCGAGCAGCCCGACTTCAACTGGGAGAACCAGGCCGTCGCCGACGAGTTCCGCTCGATCCTGCGGTTCTGGCTCGACATGGGCGTGGACGGCTTCCGCATCGACGTCGCCCACGGCCTGGTCAAGGCCCCCGGCCTGCCCGACCTCGGCGGCGGCGACCAGCTCAAGCTGCTCGGCAACGACGTCATGCCGTTCTTCGACCAGGACGGCGTCCACGAGATCTACCGCAGCTGGCGCAAGATCCTCGACGAGTACCCGGGCCAGCGGATCGGCGTCGCCGAGGCCTGGACCCCGACCGTCCAGCGCACCGCCAACTACGTCCGGCCCGACGAACTGCACCAGGCCTTCAACTTCCAGTACCTGGGCACCGACTGGGACGCCACCGCGCTGCGCGAGGTGATCGACCTGTCGCTCGACTCGATGCGCCCGGTCGACGCCCCCACCACCTGGGTGCTGTCCAACCACGACGTCACCCGGCACGCCACCCGGTTCGCCAACGAGCCCGGCCTCGGCACCCAGATCCGCACCCCCGGCGACCGCGAGCTCGGCCTGCGCCGCGCCCGCGCCGCCAGCCTGCTGATGCTCGCGCTGCCCGGCTCCGCGTACGTCTACCAGGGCGAGGAACTCGGCCTGCCGGACGTCACCGACCTGCCGGACGAGGTCCGCCAGGACCCGTCCTTCTTCCGCCAGGCCGGGCAGGACGGCTACCGCGACGGCTGCCGGGTGCCGATCCCGTGGTCCGGCACCGAGGCCCCCTACGGCTTCGGGCCGGTGCCGGGCGGACCGTCCTGGCTGCCGCAGCCGGCCGAGTGGGCCGAGCTCAGCGTCGAGGCGCAGACCGGCGACCCGACGTCCACCCTGGAGCTCTACCGCAGCGCGCTGGCCGTCCGCCGGTCCCAGCCGGACCTGGGCGCCGGCACCGAGGTCGAGTGGCTGGACTCCCCCGAGGGCACGCTGGTGTTCCGCCGCGGCTCCTTCGTCTGCACCGTGAACACCACCGGCGAGCCGGTGCGAATGGCGGCGCCCGGTCGACTGCTGCTCGGCTCGACCGAACTCGCGGTGGACGGCGGCGAGACGGTGCTCGCTCCGGACAGCACCGGCTGGTGGGCGGTCTGACGTGGTTGCAATAGGCTCTGGGACCGTGACTACGGCGCGACTCTCAGACATCGCGGCGCAGGCGGGGGTCAGCGAAGCCACCGTCTCCCGCGTACTCAACGGCAAGGCGAACGTCTCCGCCGCGACCCGGCAGACCGTGCTGGCCGCGCTCGACGTGCTCGGTTACGAGCGGCCGACCCGCCTGCGCCAGCGCAGCGCCGGGCTGATCGGGCTGATCACGCCGGAGCTGAGCAACCCGATCTTCCCCGCGCTGGCGCAGGTGATCGAGCAGGTGTTGAGCCGGCATGGCTACACGCCGGTGCTGTGCACCCAGACGCCGGGCGGGTCCACCGAGGACGAACTGGTGGAGATGCTGGTCGACCGGGGCGTGGCGGGCATCGTGTTCGTCTCCGGGCTGCACGCCGACACCACCGCCGACCACGACCGCTACGCCCGACTGGCCGGGCGCGGGGTGCCGTTCGTGCTCATCAACGGCTACAGCGAGCGGATCGACGCACCCTTCATCTCGCCGGACGACCGGTCCGCGATGTGGATGGCCGTCCAGCACCTCGCCGAACTCGGGCACGAGCGGATCGGGCTGGCCGTCGGGCAGCGGCGGTACGTGCCGGTGCTGCGCAAGATGGAGGGCTTCACCGCCGCGATGCGCGAGGTGCTCGGGCGCAGCCGGGAGGAGGCCGAGGAACTCGTCCACCACACGCTGTTCAGCGTGGAGGGCGGGCACGCGGCGGCCGGCGCGCTGCTCGACAAGGGCTGCACGGCGATCGTCTGCGGGAGCGACATGATGGCGCTCGGGGCGATCCGGGCGGTGCGGCAGCGGGGGCTGTCGGTGCCGCAGGACGTGTCGGTGGTCGGCTTCGACGACTCGCCGCTGATCGCCTTCACCGAGCCGCCGCTGACCACGATCCGCCAGCCGGTCGAGGCGATGGCCACGGCGGCGGTGGACGCGCTGCTGGAGGAGGTCGGCGGGAACGCCGCCCAGCGCGGGGAGTTCATGTTCCAACCGGAGTTGGTGATGCGCGGGTCCACGGGGGCCTGTCCGCGCTGAGCCCCCGGCGGGGGAGGGCCTGACGGCCGCGCGGTGCGCGATCGGACGTGAACGGGCGGGCCCCGGAGAGCAGTTGCTCTCCGGGGCCCGCCCGTTGGCGTGCGGCCTCCGTCCGGGCTCTGCCGGACGCCCGGGGGGCTTCCG
>NZ_JBEPAK010000037.1:0-37792 GCF_040298565.1 Kitasatospora sp. NPDC001539
CCTCCACGTCGCTCGTCCTATGTGGGGCGGCGGCGTCACCCGGCGTCGAGGCGCGCCCCCGACCGGGTCGGGGGCGGGCGGCGGAGGGCGGGGGCGGCGGGGCAGCGCCCGCCGCGGCCGGGGCGGCTCAGGCGTCGGCGGCGACCAGGCCGTCCAGTTGGTCGCGGTCGATGTTGAGCGTCACCCCTCCGTACGTCTCGTCGGCGCTGCCGCGGTACTGGTGGATGCGGTGGGCGGCCCACAGGTCGTCGGGCAGCCCGGCCTGTCCGTCGGTCGTGGGGCGTCCGTCCCAGCGGGCGTACCAGATCGCGTCGGGCATCGGGGCGCGGCCGGCCCGGGCGGCGGCGACGATGTCGGCGATGCCGGAGCTCATGCTGGAGTAGAAGCCCGAGCGGTACCCGGCCGCCCACAGCGTCCTGGTCCAGCCGACGGTGAAGTCGACCACCGCGGCGCTGCACACCGCGTCGCCCGTCGGGTAGGACTCGATGTCGAGGTAGACCGGGCTGCCCGGGCCCAGCCCCAACTCCTGCAGCGCCTGCGCGGCCTCGCCGGCCTCCTGGCCGCCCTGCTCCTCGGCCCGGGCCGGGTCGATCCGCAGCGGCTTGTCGTCGCGCTGGGCGCAGGGCGCCTGGAGCCCGACGTGCGTGGGCACCAGCTTCCAGCCCATCGCCCGGACCGTGGAGACCCACTGCGGCGTCAGCCGGGGCTGCTGGCAGCCGCGCTGGCTGCCGCTGGTGTAGATGTTGACCGCGCCGTAGGGCGAGGCGCTGCGCCAGACGTACAGGGCCTCGGCCGGCGGGGCCGAGCAGGCGTCGAAGCCGGCGCCGGTGTAGCGGTACTCCGGGGGTTGCGTCGAGCCGTCCAGCGGCAGGGCCGGCGGGGCGGGACGGACGGGCGCGGGGAGGGTGCGGGGGGCGGCCGCCCGGGCGGCGGCCGGCTGCCACCCGGCGGACGCGTGGCCGGGGACGGCGGCGGGGAGCAGGGCGAGCGGGACCGCCAGGAGTGCGGTCGGAAGGGGAAGGCGCATCCCCCCGTCCTAGCCGCCCGCCGCCGGGGCCCGGGCGCCATCGCGCCGACGCGCCGGGCCCGTTCACCCGGAATCACGACACGGTGCGCCGCCGCCCTCGACCGCGGCCGTGCGGCCGGTTCCGCCGAATCCCCGAGGCATGCCCCGGCCGGCCCGGCGCGCACCGCCGCGCGGGCGGCGCCCACTCCCCCGGGTCCCGCCCGTCCTCCGAATGCCCGGCCCCGGTGGCACTCGGCTGGCCGATGAGCAGGCTGGAGGAGTGCTGGAGGAGTTCAGCTGTCCCGGGCTCGACACAGCGGTGGGACCGACGCTCTCCCAGTTGTCCGCTCTCAGGAGGCCCGATGGCTCGCCCGTTCTCCCCCGGTCGCACCGCCGTGACGGCACCGGATCCCGCTCCCGGCCCCGCCGACGGTGCGTCACCCTCGCCCGCGCCGGCCGCCGCCGCGGCGCCCGAGGCGGCGCCCGGCGTGTCGCCCGGCGACGCCTTCGCCGTGACGATGCTGGAAGCGGCGGCGGCCCGCCCGGTCGAGGAGGTGGCCGACCTCCTGCACCACCTCGGCTCCGAACGGACCTCGCGTCTTGCGCCCGCCCTCCAGCGCGCGGTGGCCACCCGCCCGGTCGAGGACCTGGCGCGCCTGCTCGCGCTCCTGCGCCCGGATGCCCCCGCCAGTGCCGCGGAGATCCTGCGCGCGGCCGTCCTCACCCGCTCCGCCGACGACGTCGCCCGCCTCACCGCCTTGTTGGGCACCGATCCCGACAGCGGCATCCGGGACGCCCTGTGCGAGGCCGCGGCCCTGCGCCCGGTGGCCGACGTCGCCCACCTGACGCAGCTGCTGCACTCCATCCGCTCCGGAGCCAGCCCCGCCCACTCCCCCGCCCCCGCGGCGCCGCCCGGCCCGGGTGCCGAGGCCCCGGGCGGCGCCGGGGCCGACGCCGAGGACGAGGCGGCCGCGGCGGCCGGGGCGCGGGGCGGGCGCGGGCCCGTCGCCCGGCTGCGTCCGGCGCGCTCGCCGCTGCGGTGGTTCGCCGCCGCCGCGCTGGTGGCCAGCGGCGGCCTCCACCTGTCGATCGTCTCCCCCTACTGGGGCCAGAACCGGGCCGCGGACATCGGGTTCACCGCGCTCGCCGCCCTGTGCGTGGTCCTGGCCGTGGCCCTCGTGGTCCGCGACAGGCTGTGGCTGTGGATCGCCGCCGCCGTCACGGGCATGTCCACCGTCATCGGCTACGTGCTGTCCGACCGGCTCTTCGTCCTCGACCTCGGCAAGACGCTGACGCCCTGGCAGAGCCGGCTGGGGCTGGCCACCCTCGCCTGCGCCGCGACCCTGATCGCGCTGACGCTCCTGCTCGCCGCCGGCCGCAGACGCCGCCGCCCGGCCGGCCCCGTGCGCAGCGGCGCCGTCTGAGCCCCCGGGCGGCGGCCGTGTGCGGGCCCGGCGAACGTTCGCCGGGCCCGCACATGCCCGCGCCCGTTGCGGGCACGCGCAGGCACATGGGCACACAGCATGTGGAGACGGAGCGAAAGTACGACGGCGCCGCGCTTCCGCGGCTCGACCGCCTGCCGGGCGTTGCCGCTGTGCGGGACGCCGCGCCCCAGGACCTGGACGCGGTCTACTACGACACCGCCGACCTGCGCCTGCTGCGCCGGCACATCACCGTGCGCCGGCGCGGCGGCGGCGAGGACGCCGGCTGGCACCTCAAGCTGCCGCGCACCGGCGACGAGCGCGAGGAGGTCCGCCTGCCGGCGCCGCCCGGCGGCGGCGAGGTGCCGGCCGAGCTGGTGCGGCTGGTCGCGGCCTTCACCCGCGGCGCCGCGCTGGTGCCGGTGGCGCACCTGCGCACCCACCGTCGCCGGGTGCTGCTGCGCGACGAGCGCGAGGAGGTCCTCGCGCAGGTCACCGAGGACCGGGTCGCGGCCCAGGCCCTCGGCGTGGACGGCGGGAGCACCACCGAGGTCGGCGGATGGACGGAGTTCGAGGTCGAGCTGGACCACGGCACGCCGGAGCTGCTGGACCGCGTCGAGGCGGTGTTCACCGACGCGGGACTGGCCCGCTCGCCCTGGCCCTCCAAACTCGCCCGGGCCCTGGACGGGACGCGCGCGGCCGGGGCCGGCTCCGCCCCCCGGGTGGCCGCCCAGGCCCCCGGATCGGCGGGCGCCCTGGTCATGGACGGCTTCCGGGCCCAGCTGGAGGCGCTGCTGGCCCTGGACGCGGCCGTGCGCCTGGGCCGCGCGGACTCCGTGCACCAGATGCGGATCACCGCCCGCCGGCTGCGCAGCCTGCTCAAGGCCCACCGGCGGCTCTTCCGGCGCGGGAGCACCGAGGCGCCGGCCGCCGAACTGCGCCGGCTGGGGCGGCTGCTCGGCCGGGCCCGGGACCAGGAAGTGCTCGGCGAGACGCTGGTGGACCAGCTGGACGCGGTGCCCGCCCGGCTGCGCCGGGGCGCCCTGCGCGGCCGGCTCACCGAGCGCTACGCCCAGGGCTACCGCACCGCCTGGCGCCAGGTGGTCGCCGAACTCGACGGCGCCCGCTACTACGCCCTGCTGGAGCGGCTCGACGCCTTCGCCGCCGACCCCCCGCTGCGCCGGCGCCGGGCCGGGCGGGACGCGCGCCGCTACGCGCGCGAGGTCCTGCGGCGCGAGCAGCGCCGCACGCTCAAGCGCCTGGACCGGGCGCTGGGCCTGGAGCCGGGCCCGCGGCGCGACCTGGCCCTGCACGGCGCCCGCAAGGCCGCCAAGCGCGCCCGCTACACCGCCGACCACGCCCAGTCGCAGGTCCCGCGGCGTTCGGCGAAGCGGGCGGCGCGCTTCGCGGGCCGGATGAAGGACCTGCACAAGGTCCTGGGCGCCCACCAGGACAGCGTGGTGGCCCGGCAGGAGCTGATCGCCCTGGAGGGCCGGGAGGCCGGCGCCGAGCAGGACGCCTTCGCCTACGGGGTGCTCCACGAACGCCAGCGGCACGCCGCCGAGGCCGCGCAGCGGCGCCTGCCGGAGCTGCGCCGGCGGGCGGGGCGCCGCAAGCTCACCCGGCTGTGACCGCGCCGGGCGCGGCGGCCGCGCCCGGCGTCCGCACCCCCGGCCGCGGCGCCCCGGGCGTGGTGCCGCGGCCGGGGGCCGGTGGGAGGACGCCGTTCTGACGTATCATCTGTCGATCTTGGAAGGCCGGTGCGGCCGCCGGCGCCCCGTGCGGGCGGGGCGGGCGCCGGCGATCGTCACGAACGGGGGAGTTGCGCATGACCGTGCACACCGGTGCCGCCGCGAGGGGGCTGGGCCTGGGCCTGGCGTCGATCCTGCTGGGGGGCGCGCTGAGCGCCTGCGGCTCCAGCCCGGTCACCGGGGCGCTGGCCGGCACCGTCGCGCAGCAGTGGGTGGACTTCCCGACCGTCCTCGCCGACGAGAGCACGGTCAAGCAGACCCTCCCGGACCCGGCGACCATGCCCGGCTGGAAGTCCCACCGCAAGGAGGTGGACACGGCGGACGGCACCGAGGAGGACTGCCCCGGCTGCAAGCTCTCCGGCACCGTCGACTTCGAGGCCTCGGGCGCCAAGGCCTCCTTCATGATCACCACCTTCGCCGGCTCGTCCCAGGCGACCGCCTACCTCACGACGACCACGAAGAAGGCCGGACAGAACGCCTCCCCGATCCCGGTGGCGACCATCGGCAACGAGACCCACGCCTTCAGCGGCACGTTCGACAGCGACACCGGCGACGTCATCCTCATGCGCGTGGGCACCGTCGTCGCCGGCGTCATGACCACCGGCCCCTCCGACGTGCCGAGGCTGCAGAAGATGGCGACCATGCTCGCCCGGCGCATCGAACAGAGCGCCGCCGGCCAGCACGCCGACGCCGCCCTCGACACCGCCTGAGCCCCAGCCCCTCACCGCGCCGCCCGGCCCCGGCGGGCGGCGCGGGCGCAGCGCAGCAGTTCCTCGCCGTAGGGCAGCGCGACGAACGCGGTGGTGGCGGCGGCGAAGCCGGCCAGGTAGCGGGCGGGCAGGGGGTGGGGCTTGGGGTTGAGGCGCCAGGCCCGGCGGGTGTCGCCGCCGCGGGCCAGGGAGCGGACCTGGTCCCAGTGCAGGCAGGCGGTGAAGGCGACGGCGGTGAGCGGGAGCACTTCCAGGAAGCTGTGGATGTGCTGCTCGAGCGGGGTGACGTCCCGTCGGCCGGTGGCGATGGTGACGTCCCACAGGGCGGTGGCGCCGTGGGCGAGGGCGGCGGCGCCCATGGTGGCGAGGACCAGGGGGTTGATCTCGGCGACCAGGCCGAGGACGACCGGGGCGCCGGCCTCGGCCATCATCAGGGCGTGGACGAGGGATTCCCGCACGCCGCTGGTGTCCTCGATGTCGGAGCGGCGGTGCATGACCCAGTCGCCGACGGCCGGGGCGAACCACAGCGGCAGCACCCCGTAGAGGAGGAAGCGCCGGCTGGCGTTCTCCACGTCGTCGGCGGGGCCGGTGGTCAGCTCCGGTGCGGCGCGCCACCGCCGCCAGGGGCGGGTGGGGGTGCGGGGCATGGACTGGTCCTCTCGTCCGGGCGGGTCCCACGGGCCCACCGCGCCCGGTCGGCGCGGGGGCGGGGGGGGTTCAAGACGGGCTCTGAGCGGGGTACGCGAAGTCCAGGTCGTCGAGCGGTTCGTCGTGCAGGAACCGCAGGACGAGGTGGGCGTATTCGGCGTCGCGTTCCAGGTGGGCCATGTGGTCGGCCTCCTTGAGCAGGACCAGGGTGGAGCCGGTGATGGTGCGCGCGACGTCCCGGTTCTGCCGCGGGGAGGTGGTGATGTCGTGCTCGCCGGTGAAGACCAGGGCGGGCACGCCGGTGATGCCGCCGTGCGGGATGAGAGCGCGGTCCAGGACGCGGCGGTGGCACGCCGCGTGGCGGCGCGCCTGGCGCCAGGTGGTGCGCAGCGCCTGCTTGCGCAGCAGCCGCTGGACGGCGGCGGACTGCTGGACGCGGTGGTGTTCGTCGGTGTTGACCAGGTAGCGCACCAGCCGGTCGGCGTAGGTGCCGTTCGCCGGGCAGGCGCCGTCCAGGGATTCCCCGGGGCCGGGGGCGGTGGCCTCGATGTGGCGGACGGCCTCGCGCAGGAAGTCCCGCATGGTGCCGGTGACCCGGTGGGTGGTGCCGGCCAGCAGCAGGCGGCTGACCCGGTGCGGGCAGCGCTGGGCGATCCGGTAGGCGATCGGTGCTCCGTAGGAGGCTCCCAGGACGTTGACGCGCGGCAGGCCGAGGGCGTCCAGCAGGTGCAGGGCCGCGGCGGCCAGGGTGTCGAAGCCCTCCTCCTCGGGCAGGTCGTCGGCGGTGCCGGTGCCGGGCAGGTCGGCGAGGATCACCGGGGTGTGGGGGGCGATGCGCCGTTCCAGCCGGGGCCACGCGTACATGTCCTGCAGGGCGCCGCCGAGCAGCAGGAGGGGTTCGGTGCCGGGGCGCGGGTTCCGCCAGTCCTGCGGGAGCGGTCCGGCGTGCACGATCCGGCAGCCGTAGCCCATGCCGTGCCAGCGCAGGCGGTGGAGGTCCTCGGCGGGCTGGGGCGGGGCCGGCGGTGTCATCCGCGGCACTCGGCGTGCCGGCCGATCAGTGCGGCGAGGTCGTCCACGGTCCTGGCGGCGGCCAGGTCGTCCTCGCTGATGTCCACGCCGAAACGGTCCTCCAGGTGGAGGGAGAGCACCACCAGGGCCATGGAGTCGACGCCGGCGCTGGCGAGGGGGGCGTCGGGGGTGACGGGCCCGGAGGGCAGGCCGCACCGGGCCGTCAGGATCTCTTTGACTTGCTCGAACGTCACGGGCGTTTCCCTCCGAGGGGGCGGGCGGCCGGCTCACGGGTGCGGCGGCCGGTGGGTGGGGTGGGCCGGGCGGCCGGTCAGGGCAGGCGGGCGCTGAGCCCGGCGGGCCACACCAGGGTGGTGGCCGCCCAGGCCAGGCCGCTGCCGAAGGCGACCAGCAGGACCTTGTGGCCGGGTTTCAGCTCGCCCTGGTCGGCGGCGTGGGCCAGCAGCAGCGGCACGGAGGCGGCCGCGGTGTTGCCCACCTGCGCGATGTTGGACGGGGCGTGCGCCGCGGGGATGCCCAGGGTGTCGGCGACGGTGGCGGTGATGCGCTGGTTCGCCTGGTGGGCGATCAGGCGGTCGACGTCGCCGATCCCCCAGCCGGCCGCGGCGGCCGCCTGCCGGGCGGCGGCCGACATCCGGCGCACGGCGTGCCGGAAGACCTCGTTGCCGCGCATCTGCACGAAGTGCTCCTCGGGGGCGGCCAGGTGGCGGCGGTGGCGCTCGCGGGCACCGCCCGCGGGGACGGCGATGGCATCGGAGAGGGAGCCGTCGCTGCCCCACACCACCGGGCCCAGCGCCCCCTCGGCGTGCGGCGGGCCGGCCTCCAGGACGGCGGCGCCGGCGCCGTCGCCGAAGATCGGCGCGGTGGCCCGGTCGGCGGGGTCGACGAGGGAGGTCATCGTCTCGGCGCCCACCACCAGCACCCGCTGGGCCGTGCCCGCGGCGATCAGGCCGGCCGCGACGGTGCAGGCGTACAGGAAGCCGGAGCAGCCCGCCATGACGTCGAAGGCGGCCACGGCGGGCAGGCCCAGGCGGTGGGCGACCCACGGGGCCGTGGCCGGGCAGGGGCGGTCGGGGGTGTTGGTGGCCAGCACCAGCGCGTCCGCGCCGCAGACTCCGGCGGAGGCCAGGGCGCGGGCCGCGGCCTCCACCGCCATGTCCCCCGTGGCGACGGGCGGTTC
The DNA here is from genome assembly GCF_040298565.1 of Kitasatospora sp. NPDC001539. Lineage (NCBI taxonomy): Bacteria > Bacillati > Actinomycetota > Actinomycetes > Kitasatosporales > Streptomycetaceae > Kitasatospora > Kitasatospora sp. NPDC001539. The sequence continues at coordinate 7,749 of NZ_JBEPAK010000037.1, forward strand.
CGCGATCCGGCGTTCGGCGATGCCGATGCGCTCGCGGATCCACTGGTCCGAGCTGTCGATGCGGGTGCACAGCTCGCTGTTGGGAACGCGGCGCGGCGGCAGCCACGCCCCCAGCCCGGTCAGGACGGCGGCGGTGCGGCCGCGGTCCGTGGCCCCGGGGGTGTCGGTCACGGGTGCTCCCTCGTTCGGACGGATGTGCACGTGGGAAGGCGGAGCGGCCCTGCTGCCGAACCGGCCGGGCCCGCCGGTCAATTCATAGAGGAGCGCCGCTGACGGCGGCGCCCCTGCCACACCGGGAGGCGGTGGCTGCCCCCCGAAAAGCGGAGCGCCCGGGGCCGGTGCCGTCAGAGCACGTCGTAGACCAGGTGCGTGGCGGTCGTGGTCGCGACGGCGCTGCGCCGTTTCAGGGTGCGGGGCACCGCGCCGGTGAACAGCGGGGTGCCCGAGCCCAGCACGACGGGTGCCAGGTGCAGCGACAGGGTGTCGACGAGTGCGGCGTCCAGGGCCGAGCGGATCAGGGCGGCGCCGCCCATGAGGACGACGTCGAGGTCGGTGCCGGTGCGCGCCGAGGCGGCTTCGGCGCGCCGGCGGGCGGCGGTGACGGCGTCGGACAGGCCGGTGGTGACGAAGGTCCAGTCGAGGTCGCCGAGGCGCACCGTGCGCGGCGGGGTGCTGGTGACGACGACGAGGGCGGGTTTGCCGACCTCGCCGGCGCCGTAGCCGGTGTCCTCGTTCCAGCCCTGGGGCCCGTCGACGATGTCGAAGAGCCGGCGGCCGAGGACGACGGCGCCCGAGCGGCGGGTCGCTTCGGCCAGGAGCCGCCGGTCGTCGGGGTCGTCGGAGAACGCCCAGGCGTGCAGGGCCTCGCCTCCGGTGCCCAGGCCGTTGTCCGGGCCGGGGTCGGGCCCGGTGACGAAGCCGTCGAGGGAGAGGGAGATGTCCGCGATGATCCGAGTCATGTCAGGTGGACCCGATCCGTCGGCCGAACTCGTCGCTCATCCCCGGAGTATGTGACCGCCGTCACGCTCTCTTCAAGGGCCCACGCCGCCGTTCACCGACACGGACGCCGCGGGCGGCGCGGGCCGGCCGCGGGCCGCGGGGCGGCCTACAGGAGGACGAGGAGCTTGGTGCCCGGCACCAACTTGCGGTTGACGGACGTCGATTGGACGAAGACGGTGTACGACGGGTTCTCGCCGGGGCGGACGGTGGCCTCCGCGGCGGGCAGGCCGAGGAGGCGGCGGGCCGCCGGGCCCGAGAAGACCCTGCCGGTCATCCGGCCGGTCGCCGGGTCCTTCTCCGCCACGGCGAGCTGCTTGCCGCCCTGGATCTTCTCGCGCTTGGACAGTTCGTAGAAGGCGCAGCCGGTGGTGTAGGCGTGGCCGGCGCTGGTGACGAAGTCGCGGATCGGGGTCGGCTGGTCGACCGGGATCAGGATGTACTTGCCGGTGTCGAGGGCGGCGAGGTTGGCCTTCACGTCGGCGGTGTTCAGGTCCTGGCCCATGGCGAAGAGGTTCCGGGTGCCGCGCACGCCCTTCTCGCGGCCGCGCAGGAAGCTGGTGGCGGCGCTCTTGACGGTGCCGATGGCCTCCTCGACGCCCTGGCTGGAGTCGGCGTCCCAGATGGCGATGTTGCCCGCCGGGAAGCCGTACTCCTGGGCGGTGCGCTTGGCCAGGGAGTTGGGGACGAGGATGGCCGAGGTCCAGTGGTCGGGCAGGTCGTCCATGGCGGTGCGGATGCGGCCCATCCAGCCCTGGAGGACGGCGGTGCCCCGCCCGTCGGGCATGTGGATGTGCATCTGGCCGCTCTCGGAGCAGCCGGAGGCGTTCTCCTCGCCGTCGGTGACGACGACTTGGAGGAAGGAGTGCTCCCCGTAGCCCTCCCAGATGTTCTTCAGGTCGTCGACGGACTTCACGGCGGCCTCGATCAGTGCCGTCGCCCCGTTGTCGACCCGGTAGAGGCCGCGCAGGGACGGCAGGTGCTTGACGTCCATGTCCCAGACGAGGTTCTGCACTTCGTGGTCGAACGCGTAGAGGCTGATGCGGGTCTCGTGGCCGAGCCGGTCGGATTCCTCCTGGAGGCCCTTGACGAACTCGTCGACCACCCGGATGAGTTGCTCCTGGTGCTGGCGCATCGAGCCGGATTTGTCGACCACCAGGGAAACGTGGTTGACCTTGTGCTTGATCCGGTTCCCGGACATGCTCCACCCCTTTTTTTCCGACGCTTTCGCGGGCGCCTTTCCGGCGCCTTTCCGGCGTTCCCTCCGACGTTGTGACCACGGTATGAGGAGGCACTGACAGTGCGTCGGGGGCAGGGCCCGAGGGGCGGTGGTGCGCGGCCGGGGCGCGGTTCGGCGAGGGCGCGCCGGCGGGTGGCGGCGGCGGTGCGGCACCCGGGTGGGCGGTGCTGCGGGCCGGCGGCCCGCCGTGCCGCATGGCGCCGATCCGGCGTTCCGGCGCCCCAGCGCCCCGGTGTCGCGGTGGCGCGGAGGCCGGGCCGCCCGGTGCGCGGCCCGCGGGCGGGCGGGTGGCGGCGGGGCCGGGGGGATGCGGCCGGCACGTCGCGGCCGCGGGATTCCCGCGTCGGCGGAGCGGGCTGACCGGCTGCCCCCGGGACGGTGCGCGGCGGCAGTAGCCTGGAGAGTTGGCCACGTTCCACATCGGAGGCGAGGGTGTCCACGACGACTCGGCCGAACCATGAACTGCAGACGATGGGCGACCTGTTCGCGCTGCCGGGCGAGCCCGGGCCGCCCGAGGTCCAGGACCGGGCGCGGCGCGCGGTGGCGGCCCGGGCCCGCGGCGTCGAGGACTGCCGGCTGCTGCTGGAGGCCCTGGGGCTGCTGAACCGGACGACCCCGGACGCCGGGGCCGGGCCGTAGGGGCGCGCCGGGGCGCTCAGGGCCCGGGGCGGCGCGGGTGCCACTCCACCAGGGCGATGGTGGCGTCGTCGCGCAGCCGGTGGTCCTGGTGGGTGACCAGGACGTGGATGAGGCGGCGCAGGGCCTCGGGCGCCGGGTCGCCGCCGGCCATGTGCTGGACGAGGGTGTCGGTCAGCCGGCGCTCCCCGAAGAGCTCGCCGGAGGCCGAGCGGGCCTCGGTGACGCCGTCGGTGTAGACCAGCAGCCGGTCGCCGGGCTGCAGCCTGGCGTGGTGGACGGACTGCGGCCCGTCCTCGTGGAAGCCGAGGCCGAGCGGCAGTTCGGCGCGCCGGCGCAGGGCGTCCGCGACGACGTGGCCCTCGCGGATGAGCAGGGGCGGCGGATGGCCGCAGTTGACCCAGGACAGTTCGCCGGTGGCCGTGTCGAGGTCGGCGATCACCGCGGTCATCAGGCGGTCCGGGATCCAGCGGGCCAGCGCGCGGTCGATGGTCCGGGCGATGTCGGCCAGCCCGCCGCCGGCCCGCCGGGTGGAGCGGCAGGCGGCCAGCGCGACGGAGCTGGCGCCGCCGGAGGCGAGGTCGTGGCCCATCGCGTCGAACACGGACACGTGCAGGTGCCCGCCCGCCACCGCGTGGTCGAAGGCGTCCCCGCCCACGTCGTAGGCCGGTTCCAGGACGGCGCTGGAGGTGACGTCGCGGGTGCCGATGGTGCGCGGCGGCAGGAACGCCCACAGCAGTTCGGCCTGCAGGCTCATCCGGTGCTCGCGTCCCACGTCGACGAGCACGTCGCTGTACGCGCTCTTGGACACCACCAGCAGGGCGACCAGCGCCGCCAGCGCCTCGCAGCGGGCGGTGGTGCGGGGCTCCCCCGCCGCGCCCTCGATCCGCAGCACGCCGATCCGCTCGACGCCGTCGACCAGCGGGAACCAGCCCACCGCGGGCGTCGCGGCGGAGAGCTGGGTCTGCTGCAGCCGGTAGGCGCGCCCGCCGAGCGTCCCCTCGACGTCGACCCGCTCCCCGGGCGGCCCGTCCCAGGGCTCGGGCAGCGGGACGAGGTGGCGCTGCTGGACGTCGGCCAGGTAGACCCGGGCGCCGTCCGCGCCCAGGGCGCGGGCCGCCTCGCGCACCAGGCCGGGCAGCTCGGCCGGCCCGCTCCCCCGGGAGCAGTCCAGCAGGTGCGCCAGCACGCCGCCCAGCACCGCGTCCTCGCAGCTCACGCCGCACACCTCCGGTCGGCTCGTCCACCTGCCCGGCCACGGCCGCCGCGCGCCGCCGCGCACGGGCCGGGGCCGCCGTCCCCTTCCCCTTTTCTCCCATGATCCGGGCGAGGCGCGCGGTCGGCGCCCGGTGCGGACGGACGCCCTGCGGGGATCGGCCGGGATCGGCCGGGCGGGTCACGGTCCGGGGCCCGGTGTTTCCCCGCGGCGGCGGGGGGTGATTCCTTGCGGCCGGGGCGGCGGGCGTTGTCCGCCGCCGGATCACCGTCGGAGGGTTTCCCCGTGTCGCTGCTGTCGTGCCGTCGTGGAGGTGGGGCCGCCGTTGTGGCCGCCGCCTCGTTGCTCACCGCCTCACTGGTCACCGGGGCCGCCGGGCCCGCCGCCGCAGGAGGCGGTGTGGGCGCTGCGGGCGGTGCCGGCGCCGTGGCCGGGCAGGACGGGGAACGGGGGCTGCGGCAGCGCCTGCAGGAGCTGGTGGACCGCCCGGACGGCCCGCCCGGGGCGATCGCGGTGCTGCGCGACGGCGAACGGGTGCGGGTGTTCCGCGCCGGCGTGGCCGAGGTCGGCACCGATCGGGCGCCCCGGATCGACGACCACATGCGCCTGGCCAGTGCCTCCAAGGCCTTCAGCGGCGCGGTCGCCCTGCGGCTGGTCGACTGCGGGCTGCTCGCCCTGGACGACACCCTCGCCCAGCGGCTGCCCGCCCTGCCGGCCGCCTGGGGCGCCGTGACCCTGCGCGAGCTGCTCAACCACACCAGCGGCCTGCCGGACTACAGCGAGGCGCCGGCCTTCGTCGAGCAGATCCTCGCCGACCCCCATTACGTCTTCGTCTCCCGCCACCTGCTGGACTTCGTCGCCGACCAGGGCCTGGAGTTCACCCCCGGCACGCAGTACCACTACTCCAACTCCGACAACATCGCCGTCGCCCTGATGGCCGAGGCCGCCACCGGTCAGCGCTACGAGGACCTGCTCGCCGCCGAGGTCTACCGGCCGCTGGGGCTGACAGGGACCAGCCTCCCCTCCGGCTACGAGCTGCCCGAGCCCTACCTGCACGGCTACGACGTGCAGCCGCCCGAGCCGCCGCAGGACGTCAGCACCCGGTTCGGCGCCTCCGGCGCCTGGGCCTCGGGCGGCATGGTCTCCACCCCCCGCGACTTCAGCACCTTCGCCGCCGCGTGGGCCGGCGGCCCGCTGATCAGCGACGCCGCCCGGCGCGAGCAGCGGACCTTCGTCCCCGGCGCCTCCCAGCCCGCCGGCCCCGGCACCAACCGCGCCGGACTGGCGATCTTCGAGTACGCCACCCGCTGCGGGGCCGTGTACGGGCACACCGGCAACACCGCCGGCTACACCCAGTTCGGCGCGGGCACGGCCGACGGGCGGCGCAGCGTCACCGTCAGCGTCACCGAGCAGGTGAACGCGACGGCCAACCCCGACCTGCTGGCCCACCTGCGGGCCGTCGAGGAGGACTTCGTCTGCGCCCTGCTGTCCGACCGGCCCGACCGGCGCGGCTGACCGGGCGGTGCGGCTGACCGACCGGCGCGGCTGAGCGGGCGAGGCGGGGGCCGGGCCGGTGCCGTCCAGCGGGCCGGGGTGCCGGACGGTGGGGTGCCGGGCGGTGGCCGGCGGCGCGAGGGGTAGGCGCGACTGCGAACGACCCGTGGCGGACCGGCTTTGCGGCCGGACGGCGAGGGAGAGCGGACATGAACCCCATCGAACGCGCCCTGCGCGCCGTCGACCGCGCCCAGCAGCGCCACACCGCCCCGGGGCTGGTCGTCGGCGTGGTCAAGAAGTACGGCGACGACCGCTGCGGCCTGCTCGCCGCGCTGATCACCTACTACGGGTTCGTCGCGCTCATCCCGCTGCTGCTGTTGCTGAGCACCGTCCTCGGCTTCGTCCTCCACGGGCACCCGGACGTCCAGAGGTCCGTCGTCAACTCGGCGCTCGCCGACTTCCCCATCGTCGGCGACCAGCTGCGCCAGAACGTCCACTCCGTCCAGGGCAGCGGGCTGGCCCTGGTCATCGCCCTGCTGGGCCTGCTGTACGGCACGCTCGGCGTGGCGCAGGTCCTCCAGCACGCCATGGCCGAGATCTGGAACGTGCCGGGGGTGGTGCGCCCCGGCTACTGGCCGCGCCTGGCCCGCAGCCTGCTGCTGTTCGCCGTCCTGGCCGTCGGCCTGCTGCTGGCCACCGCCGCCGCCACCCTCGTCACCCTCACCCTCGGCGGCCCGGCCGCCCGCGTCGGCGGCCTGATGCTGTCCGCGCTGGTCAACACGGCCCTGTGCCTGGCCTGCTTCCGTGTGCTGACGCCCAGGACCGTCCCCACCCGCGCCCTGCTGCCCGGCTGCGGGCTCGCCGGGCCCCTGTTCACCGTGCTGCAGGCCTTCGGCGCCCTGCTGGTGGCCCACCAGCTGCGCCACGCCACGGCGGTCTACGGGTTCTTCGCCACCGTCATCGGCCTGCTGTCCTGGCTCTACCTGAACGCGCAGATCGCCGTGTACGCGGCCGAGGTGAACGTGGTCCTGCACCGGCGGCTGTGGCCGCGCAGCATCCTGCAGCCCCCGCTCACCGGGCCGGACGAGGAGGTCCTGGGCTCCATCGCGCGGCAGGAGGAGCGCCGTCCGGAACAGCGCGTCGACGTCGACTTCACCGACGACGGCGGAAAGGACGGCGACGGGAACGGCGGCGGAAAGGACGGCGACGGGAACGGCGGCGGGAAGGACGGCGACGGGGGCGGCGGCGGGAAGGACGGCGACGGGGGCGGCGGCGGGAAGGACGGCGACGGGGGCGGCGGCGGGAAGGACGGCGACGGGGGCGGCGGGGGCCCGCGCCCGCGGGAGGGGCCGCCGGGCGGCTGACCGCGGCGCGCGGCGCGGCCCCGGGGTCAGTCCTGCTCGAGCTCGGCCAGGGCGTCGGTGACCAGGCGGGTGGCGAAGTCGCGGTCGCCGCCGGTCATCCGGTTGATGTGTTCGGCCAGGAGGGCGGCGACGGCTTCCAGCGGGTTCATCTCCGCTTCCGTCCAGGGGCCGTACTGGGCGCGCCAGAGGTTGGGGCTCAGGCCGGTGCCGGCGGCGACGAGCAGGGCGGCCATGGTGGGGATGACCTCGGGGCGGAAGGTCCTGGGCATCATGCGCATCGTGGCGACGAGGGTGGCGACCGCGTGTTCGACGACGTCCTCGTCGCGCTGCTCGTGGAGCGAGCGCAGCCAGTTCATGTACACGTAGATGAGGGTGCAGGTGCCGTCCAGGAGCTCGTGGAGCCCGGTGGGGCCCAGGGAGGCGGCGAAGTGGGCGACCATCCGCTGCTGTTCGGGGTCCGAGCCGGACTTCCCGTCGTAGACGGCCCTGAGCCGGGAGTCGATGACCATGAGCGCCGTGCTCACGTCGCCGACGGGAGCGTAGTGGGGGTCGCAGGGCGATGACATCGGACGCCTCCTCCAACGGTCACAGCTGGTAGCCGGGGACGTTCGCAGGGTAGTGGGGCCGGTCGGGCGGTGTCCGGCGAACGCGGACTTCGCCGGCCGATGGGCGCCCACCAGCGGCGGCGCCGCGGGCACCGGGGGCGGCCGGCACCGGAGCCTGGGCCGGGCGGAGGCCGTCGGGGCGATTACCGGGCGGTACCGGTGGCGGGCGGCGCTCGTGCGGGGACACTGCGCCGGTTCGGCGCACCGCCGTGCAGGCCAGATCCCGGGAGCCGTCCATGCCGCCGTCCGCCCGCCGTGTGCCCCCGGCCGCCGCCCGGCCGGGCGGGCGCGCCGTGCTGCGCCGTCTGGGTTCGTGGTGCGCGCGCCACTCACTGGTGGTCATCGTGCTGTGGATCGTCGCCCTCGCCGGGATCCAGGCCGCCAACAAGAGCGTCGGCGGGACGTACTCCGACGACTTCTCGCTGCCCGGCACCCAGGCGCAGCAGGGCAAGGACGTGCTGCAGGCCCACGAGCCGGCCGCCGCCGGCACCAGTTCGCAGGTGGTGCTGCACGACGCCGGGCAGCTGACCGGTTTCCAGCCGCAGATCGCCCAGGCCGTCTCCTCGCTCCAGCAGCTGCCGCACGTGCTGTCGGCGCAGAACCCGCTGCCGCCGCCGGGGCAGAGCGCCCCGCCGGGCGGGCCGCTGTCCGCGGACGGGCTGACCGGGTACATCACGGTGCGGTTCGACACCGCTCCCGCGCTGCTGGGCACCGGCTACCTGGCGGGGGTGGACGCGGCCGTGGCGCCGCTGCGCCAGGCGGGGGTGCAGGTGGAGTACGGGGGGCCGCTGGGCGAGTTGGCCCGGCCGGCGCCGGACGACCGGGCCAGCGAGGTGATCGGGTTCGCGGTGGCGGTGGTCGTGCTGCTGGTGGGTTTCGGCAGTGCGGTCGCGGCCGGACTGCCGCTGGTGACGGCGCTGTTCGCGGCGGTGGTGGGGCTGGGGGTGCTGGGGCTGGTGGCGGCGCTGTCCACGTTCGCCACCGTGGCGCCCACCCTGGCGACCATGATCGGTATCGGGGTGGGCATCGACTACGCGCTGTTCCTGCTGACCCGGCACCGGCAGAACCTGATGGACGGGGTGGATCCGGTCGCCTCGGCGGGGCAGGCGGTGGCGACCAGCGGGCGGGCGGTGCTGGTGTCGGGCTGCACGGTGATCATCGCGTTGTCGGGGCTGTCGGTGTCGGGGATCTCCTTCATCGCCAAGCTCGGGGCCGCGGCGGCCGTCACCGTGGTGTCGGCGGTGCTGGGCGCGCTCACGCTGCTGCCGGCGCTGATGGGGCTGATCGGGCCGCGGATGGACCGGGTCGCGGTGCGCCGTCCGGTGGCGGAGGCCGCCGGGGGCGGGGAGGGCGGCTGGGACCGCTACGCGCGGCGGGTGGAGGAGCACCCCTGGCGGTACCTGGTGGCGGGGGTGGTGGTGCTCGTGGTGCTGTCGGTGCCGCTGCTGTCCATCCAGCTGGGCCACATCGGCGACGGCGCCGACTCCACCGACTTCACCGACCGGCGCGCCTACGACCTGATGTCCCAGGCCTTCGGGCCGGGGTCGAACGGGCCGCTGACCGTGGTCGTCGACCAGGGCGCGGTGCCCGCCGGGGCGCGGGCGGGCCTGCAGTCCTCGCTGCAGCAGGCCCTGGCCGGGACGCCCGGCGTCGCGAGCGCCACGGCGCTGCAGGCCAGCCCGGACGGCGTGGTGCTGTTCGACACCGTCATCCCGGTCGGCGCCCCGCAGGAGCGCGCCACCACCGACCTGGTCAACCACCTGTCGGACACCGTGCTGCCGGACGCGGCGGCCGGCAGCGGCGCGAAGACCTATCTGACCGGCAACACCGCGGCGCAGGTCGACTTCCTGGACATCGTCTCCAGCCGGCTGGTCCTGATCATCGCGGTGGTGGTGGGGCTGGCCTTCCTGATCATCCTCGCCGTCTTCCGCGGTCTGCTGGTCGCCGTCAAGGCGGCGGTGCTCAACCTGCTCTCGATCGCGGCCTCGTACGGGGTGGTGGTGGCGGTCTTCCAGTGGGGCTGGGGCGGGCCGGCCCTGGGGGTGGCGGGGAAGGTCCCGATCGAGAGCTACGTGCCGATGATGATGTTCGCGATCGTGTTCGGGCTGAGCATGGACTACGAGATCTTCCTGCTCTCGCGGGTGCACGAGTTCTGGCTGCGCACCGGGCACAGCCGGGACGCGGTCGCGCACGCGCTGGGGATCACGGCGCGGGTGATCTCCTGCGCGGCGCTGATCATGGTCAGTGTGTTCGCGGCGTTCATCGTCAGCGACAACGTCGTGATCAAGATGATGGGCCTGGGGCTGGCGGTCAGCGTGCTGGTGGACGCCACGGTCGTGCGGCTGCTGCTGGTGCCGGCGGTGATGACGCTGCTCGGGCCGGCGGCCTGGTGGACCCCGCGGTTCCTGGACCGGGTCCTGCCGCACATCGACACCGAGGGGCGCGGCGGGATGCCGTAGGCGGGCGGCTCCGGGGGCCGGCGCAGCGGTCGCGGGCCCTGCGGCACCTCCGGGTGCTTCGGGCACGCACCGCCCGGGCCGGGGGAAGCGTGTTCCGCGCACGCTAATCTGGTGGGGTGACCACTGCGACGGGACATGAGATCGCCGAGGCCCTGGGGCTGCTGCTGCGCCGCAGCACCCGGGCGGGCCTGCACGCCCAGCTGACCGACGGCCTGGGCGAGGCCGTCGACGACCTCACCTACCCGGTGCTCAGCGGCCTGGCGCGCACGGGGGCGTGCAGCGCCGCCGACCTCGGCCGCGAGGTCGGGCTGGACCGCACCACGGTGACCCGCCGCGCCGACCGGCTGGAGGAGGCCGGGCTGCTGCGGCGCGAGGCCGACCCGGGCGACCGGCGGGCGACCCTGCTCGTCCTCACCGGGGCCGGGCAGGAGGTGGTGCGGGCGACCCGGGAGCGTCTGGCGGACCGCATCGAGGGCTCGCTCGCCTCCTGGCCGGCGGCGGACGCCCGGGCCTTCGCCCGGCTGCTGCGGCGCTTCGTCGACGAGGGGCCGTTCCAGGCCTGAGCCCCGCGTTCAGCCGGTGGGGGCGAGGATGCGGGCGACGGCGGCGGGGAAGGTGGGGGCGAGCCAGGTGGGGGCGGCGGCGCGCAGGCGGGATGCGCGGTGGTGGCCGTAGGTGACGGCGATGGAGGGCATGCCGGCGGCGGTGGCCATGTGGAGGTCGTTGACGGTGTCGCCGACCATGACCGCGTCGGCGGGGCGGTGGCCGAGGCCGGTGGTGATCAGCAGGCCGGCGTCGGGGGCGGGTTTGGGGCGGGCCACGGCGTCGGCACCGACGACCAGGGCGAAGTGCTCGCGCACCCCGGCCGCGGTCAGCAGGGTCTCGGCGCTGGCGGTGAGCATGTTGGTGGCCACCGCGAGGGTGAGGCCGTGGGAGCGCAGGCGGGCCAGGCCCCGCGCGACTCCGGGGTAGAGCAGCGCGGGGGCCCGGGGCACCACCTGTTCGCGGTAGAGCGCCAGGTAGCCGCGCACGGCGGCGGTGACGGCCCGGGAGTCGGCGGGTGCGTCGAGCAGGTGCGCGAAGGCCTCGGCCAGGGGGCGGCCGATGGTGGCGCGGATCGCCCGGGGGGTGGTGCCGTGGACGCCGAGGGCGGTGAGGGTGGCGGCGGCGGTGTCGACGACGGTGGAGGCGGTGTCGAGCAGGGTGCCGTCGAGGTCGAACAGGGCGAGCGCGGTCACGGCGCGGGGGGCTCGTCGGCGCGCGGAACCCAGCCGTTGTCGGCGCCGGTGCGGATCAGGGTCTGGGCGTAGGCCCACAGGTCGGCGGAGGAGTCGCCGATGACGGACTTGCGGGCGCGCACGTCGGCGTCGGTGACGCCGGGGGTGCGCCAGGTGCCGCCCTTGTTGCCGTAGTTGAGCAGCAGCGGCTGGAGGCGGTCCATGGCCTTGGCGAAGCGGGCTTCGGCGCTGGTGCGTTCCTCGAACTCGTCCCAGATGGCGCGGAAGCGGTCGCGCTGGTCGTCGGGGAGGATGGCGAAGAGCTTGTCGGCGGCGCGGCGTTCGCGTTCCTCCTGGTCGGCGGCGGCCGCGGTGTCGTAGAGGAAGGTGTCGCCGGCGTAGATCTCGACCAGGTCGTGGAGGATGACCATGGCGAGGGCCTTGACCGGGTCGACCGGCTCGTCCGCGTACTCGGCGAGGACCAGGGTCATCAGGGCGAGGTGCCAGGAGTGTTCGGCGTCGTTCTCGCGCCGGTCGGCGGCCAGCAGCGGGCTGCGCCGGAAGACGTTCTTGAGCTGGTCGACCTCGATGATGAACTCGATCTGGCGGCGCAGCCGTTCGGGGGTGCCCTCGGGCTGGGGTACGGATACGGCGAAGGCCGGGGTGTCGTCGTGGGGCACGGTGCCTCCCTGGGGCTGGTGGTGATGGTGCGTCAGAACTGGAGGTACTGCAGGAGGATACTGGCGGCCAGGACCAGGGTGGTGGCCCACAGTGCCGGGTGGAGGGGTTTTCGGCCCGCGGCGCGCAGCAGGGCGCTGGTGGCGAAGGCGGCGGCCATGGCCTGGTCGATGGCCAGGGTGGCGATGGTGACGGCGGCGGCGACGGCGGTGGCGGCCGGGGTGAGGCGGTCGCCGCGGGTGGGGCGCAGTGCGGTGAGCATTTTGATCGCGACGAAGACCAGGGCGCCGGTGGTGGCTTCGACGGGGATGTGGGCGAGGGCGGGGGCGAAGAAGAGGCACAGGAGCAGCAGGAGGCCGGTGGTGACGGCGGCGAGGCCGCTGCGGGCGCCGGCGCGGATGCCGACGGCGCTCTCGACGAAGGCGACGAAGCTGGAGGAGCCGGTGGTGGCGGCGGCGATGGTGGCGCCGGCGTCGATCAGCAGGGCCTGGCGCATGCCGGGGACTTTTCCGGTGCGGTCCTGCAGCGGGGTGTGGGCGGTGAGGCCGACGACCTTGGCGATGCTGCCGAAGAAGTCGAGGGCGAAGAGGACCAGGATGACGCCCCAGGTGCCGGGGTCGGCGATGACGGTCAGGTCGAGGTGGAGGAGGGCGGCGCCGGCGCCGTCGAGGTGGTGGCCGGGGTTCGTGGTGGCGATGCCGCCGGTGGCGCAGACGGCGGTGGCGGTGAGGATGGCGGCCGGGACGGCGGCGGCCTTGGGGCCGTGGCGGTCCAGGAGCAGGGCGGTGGCCAGGCCGGTGTAGAGGGCGAGGGCGGGGGTGGCGGTCCAGTCGCCGGTGCCGGTGGGGTGTCCGTGGGAGGTGTGCAGGATGTGGGCGATCTGCAGGCCGATCAGGGCGATGAAGACGGCGACGGCGGCGGTGAGGGCGGTGCGCAGTTCGGCGGGGATGGCGTCGATGACGGCTTCGCGCACGCGCAGCAGGGAGACGGTGAGCATGGCGACGCCGGACCAGAAGACCATGCCGAGGGCTTGGGGCCAGGTGTGGGCGAGGGTGCCGACGACGGAGAAGGCGATGACGGAGTTCATCTCCATGCCGGGTGCGACGGCGAGGGGCAGGCGGGCCCACAGGCCCATGGTGATGGTGGCGAGGCCGCCGACGGCGGCGGTGGCGAGGAAGGCGGCGGTGCGGGGGATGCCGGCCTGGCTGAGGACGGCGGGGTTGACGATGACGATGTAGGACAGGGCGAGGAAGGTGGAGGTGCCGGCGAGGATCTCGCGGGGCCAGGTGGTGCCGCGGGCGGTGAGGTGGAAGTAGCGGTCGAGGGTGGTGGGGCCGGCGGGGGCGGGGGGTGCGGGGCTGCGGGCGGCTCGGGGGGTGCGGGGGCGGCCGGTGGGGGTCACGGGCGGGTGCCCTGGGGTGGGACGGTGGCGACGGGGGCGATGGTGTCGCCGACGTCGCCGAGGACGAGGTGGGCGTCGTCGTCGGGGCTGACGGCGTAGTACTTGTGGTTGAGGACGCCGGATATGTGGCCGACGTGGAGGGTCAGGTGCAGGCCGAGGTGTTCGGCGTGGCGGCCCAGGGCGAGGGCGCCCTGGTGGGTGGAGTGGCAGGTGAAGACGTCGACGGTGGCGCCGGGGCGCAGGGCGAGCTGCATCATGGCCATCAGGGTGACGCCGCTGGCGACGACGCCGTCGACGATGACGACGCGCTCGGCTCGGGAGGGCAGCCATTCGTCGACGCCGACGACCAGTCCGTCGGCGAGGGGGATGCGTTTGGCCTGGGGGGTCCAGCGGCGGTGCTGGTCGGTGATGCCGAGGTGGTCGGCGAGGATGCGGCCCTCGCGTTCGGGGGCGATGACGGCGGTGCCGGGTTCGGCGGCGCGTTGGGCGGCCTGGACGGGCAGGTGGGCGTAGATGTCGAGCAGGGCCCGTAGGTAGCGGGTGCGGTCGGCGGGTCGGGGGGCGGGGAGGTTGGCGATCTCGGCGATGGTGGCCATGGCGTCGGCGATGGCCGGGTGGTGGGTGGAGGCGACGCGGACGGTGTCGGGCAGGGGGCCGCTGCGGTGCAGGGCGGCCAGGGTGGGGGCGCTGAAGTGCACCAGGTGGCCGAAGTAGGTGTCGTAGTGCTTTTCGAAGCCGGCCACGGCATCGCGTGTCTCGGTGGGCAGGTCGGCTCGGTTGAGCAGGTGGGAGCGGTTCACGGCTGTCCTCCGGCCCGGGTGGTCGAGGGGGTGGTGGGGTGCTGGTCGGTGGCGGGTGCCTGGGTGTCGCGCGCGAGGAGGGCGAGGGCCAGGGGTGCGGCGGCGGTGGCGATGGCGGCGGTGACGAGGAAGGTGCGGGTGAAGTCGGCGGTGGCGGGGTGTTCGCCGTGCAGCAGGACCAGGACGGCCAGGCCCACGGATCCGCCGGTGTACTGGGCGGTGGTGATCAGGGCGCTGCCGGTGCTGTTGCTCTGCGGTGGCAGGTCGCGGGTGCCGGTGATGAACATGCCGGTGAAGGCCATGCCCTGGCCGAGGCCGCTGAGCAGCAGGCCGGGCAGGACGCCGGTGGCGTAGCCGCTGTGCAGGCCGACGGCGGCGGCCAGGACGGCGAGTCCGGCGGCGCCGGTGAGGAAGGCCGCGGCGAGCAGGCGGCGCAGTGGGATGCGCCCGGCCAGGCGGCCGGCGGCGGTGTTGCCGACGACGATGGTGGCGGCCAGCGGGAGGAAGGCGGTGCCGGCGGCCAGGGCGCTGTAGTCGCGTACGTCCTGGAGGTAGAGGGTGACGAGGTAGAACTCGGCGCCGAAGCTGGCCATGTACAGCGCGGCCGTGGCGCAGGCGACTTGGAGGGTGCGCACGCGCAGCAGGGAGGCGGGCACGAGGGGGCGGCGGCGGCGCTGGCTGTGGGCGAGCAGGGTGGCGGCGGTGAGGGCGACGGCGAGGGCGGTGGCCAGGAGGGGGGTGGAGGGGTGGCTGCGGGAGAGTTCGGTGAAGGCCAGGACGACGGCGACGACGGTGGTGCAGGCGGCGAGGGTGGCCGAGGTGGCGACGGGGGTGCGGGTGGGGCTCTTGGCGGGGGTGAGGGCGCGGCCGGCGGCGAGCAGGCACACGGCGGTGATGGGCAGGTTGATCCAGAAGATCCAGGGCCAGGAGGCGGTGGCGAGGATGGCGCCGCCGGCGGTGACGCCGAGGGCGAGGCCGACGGCGCCGGTGGTGCCCCAGATGCTGACGGCGCGGTCGCGGGCGGGGCCGGCCGGGTAGGCGGTGCTGAGCAGGCCGAGGGTGGCGGGCACGAGGAGGGCGGCGGCGACGCCCTGTCCGAGGCGGGCGGCGATGAGCGGGGCGGCGGAGTCGGACAGGGCGGCGCCGGCGGAGGAGGCGGCGAAGAGGAGTTGGGCGGCGAGGAAGATCCGGCCGGGGCCGAAGGCGTCGGCGAGCTGGCCGCCCAGTAACAGGCAGCCGGCGAAGAAGATGGCGTAGGCGCTGACGATCCACTGCAGGGCGATGGTGGAGAAGTGCAGGCTCGCCCCGATGTCGGGGAGCGCGACGTAGATGATGGAGAAGTCGAGCGCCACGAGCAGTTGGGCTCCGGCGAGTGCGGTGAGCAGGCGGGGCCCGGGGGTCGGGTGGGCAGGAGCGTGCACGGCGGGTCGGCCTCCGTCGGGGTGTCGTGGTGTCAGCCCAGAGCGGTGAGCGCCTTCATGAAGACGTCCCAGAACCGCTCGGTGTCCAGGTGGGTGGCCACCTTGGCGTTGGGGGTGCGTCCGGTGACACCGTACAGGTCGATCACGGTGGCGCCGCGGGTGTACTCCCCGCGCAGTTCGATGGCGACGGGGGCGTCGACGCATTCGACGAGGGTGGGGTCCAGGACGCGGGCGATGGCGACGGGGTCGTGCAGCGGGGCGTCGGGCAGGTCCCAGATCTGGTCGTAGGTGCTGGAGCGGAAGCCCAGCAGGGAGGCGGAGACCTTGCTGATGTGGGTGCCGATGTCGAGGATGCGCTGCATGACCTCGGCGGTGACGGGGGCCTGGTGGGTGACGTTGAGGCCGCAGTAGGTGAGGGGGACGCCGCTGTGGAGGACTTCGTGGGCGGCTTCGGGGTCGACGAGGATGTTGTACTCGGCGTAGGGCTGGGTGTTGCCGCGGTGGGTGGCGCCGCCCATGCAGACGATCTCCTTGATCCTCGCCTTGTCCTCGGGGTGGCGGGCGAAGAGGCCGGCGATGTTGGTCTGGGGGCCGGTGACGACGAGGGTGACGGGTTCGGGGCTGTCGGCGAGGGTGTGGTGGATGAGGTCGACGGCGTGGTCGGGGTGGAGGGGGACCTCGGGTTCGGGGAAGTCCCAGCCGTCCAGGCCGGTTTCGCCGTGGACGTCGTCGCCGATCAGCAGGGTGCCGGTGAGGGGCTTGGGGTAGCCGGCGGCGACGGGGACGTCGAAGGCCTTGGCGAGGGAGCACATGCGGCGGGCGTTGAGGGCGGTCTTGGCGACGGTCTGGTTTCCGGCGCTGGTGGTGACGGCCTTGAGGTCGACGCGGGGGTCGCCGACGGCCAGCAGGATGGCCATGGCGTCGTCGTGGCCGGGGTCGCAGTCCAGGATGATGGGGGTGGGCACGGGGGCCTCCGGTTCAGGTGGTGGTGAGGGTGCGGTAGAGGGCGAGGTGGTGGCGCCCGGCGGTGGCGAAGGAGTGCCGCAGGTGCGCGGCGAGGGCCAGGTCGTCGGGGGTCGGGGCGGGGGCGTCCTGGGTGAGGGCGTGGCGCAGTGCGTCGGTCAGGGCGCGGGTGTCGCCGGCGGGCACGATGGCGGCGGCGGAGTAGCCGGCCAGCAGGGCCGGCAGGTTGCCGGAGTCGCTGGCGATGATGCGGCGGTGGCAGATGACGGCCTGGGCGACGGCGAGGGAGAAGGGTTCGCCGTGGGTGCCGCGGTCGATCGTCGGGTGGACGATGACGTCGGCGGCGCGGATGGCGGACCAGCTCTGGGCCGGGGTGTAGTGGGTGAAGTGGACGCGGCCCTTGTCGCGCCAGGTCCGGGCGCGGTGCAGGAGGGTGTCGGGGATGCCGGGGGGCCAGATCAGGTGGCGGGTGCCGGCGTGGACGAAGTGCAGGTCGCTGCCGTCGTCGAGGAGGGTGAGGGCGGCTTCCAGGCTGAGGTGGGAGCCCTTCCAGCGGGTCATGCGGCTGGGCTGCAGGACGGTGGGGCCGTCGGTGCCGGGCAGCGGGAAGGGTTCCTCGTCCAGGGGCAGGGCCAGGGGCAGGGTGTGGGTGGGCGCGGCGGGCAGGGCGCGGTGGACCTCGCCGGCCACGAACGGGGAGTGGGTGGCGATGGTGCCGGGCAGGGTGGCGAGGAAGGCCCACTGGGCGGGGTCGTCGTCGATGTTGTGCAGGTCGAAGACGAAGCGGGTGGGCCGGGCGCGGTGGCGCAGCCGGTCGACGACGGCGGTGACGACGTCGGGTTTGTGCCACTGGGGGTTGTGCCAGTGCACGATGTCGGCGTCGGCGAGGCGCTCGGCGAGGTCGGCGGTCAGCTCCGCGGTGGCGGGGTGGGCGATGTCCAGGGCCGGGTGGTGGGCGCAGCCCGGGGCGTCGGGGGTGCCGACGATCGCCGTCGCCTCGCAGGGCTGGTCGGCGAGTTGGCCGATGAGGGCGTGGAGGTGGGTCTCGACGCCGCCGGTGACCGGCGGGCCGGTCCAGTGGAGGTGGACGATGCGCACCGGGCTCAGTCCTTCCGGCCGGTGGGGTGGTCCTCGGCCAGGCGGAATCCCATCGCGTACAGCGAGCGGGGGTAGGGGCCGTGGCGGCGCTGGCAGCGGGCGAGGTCGCGGAAGCGGTTGAAGGCGCCGCCGCGGGCGATGCGGTACTCCCCCATCCTCAGGTAGAGGTCGTCCTGGACCAACTGGCCGCCGGGGTAGGGGCGGTAGGTGCTGCTGGTGTACTCCTCGACGTTGC
Organism: Kitasatospora sp. NPDC001539; assembly: GCF_040298565.1. Taxonomy (NCBI): domain Bacteria; kingdom Bacillati; phylum Actinomycetota; class Actinomycetes; order Kitasatosporales; family Streptomycetaceae; genus Kitasatospora; species Kitasatospora sp. NPDC001539. The sequence goes on from NZ_JBEPAK010000037.1 coordinate 25,573, forward strand.
CGGCCATGTCCAGGGCGCCGCACCAGGCGCGGCCGTGCGGGTGGACGCCGACGGGGCTGGTCATCAGCAGTCCGGATTCCAGGGTGTTGGCGGCGTCGGTGCGCCAGGTGTCGCCCCACGGGTAGCGGGGGCCTTCGGGTCCGCCGGCGGCGTACTCCCATTCCTGTTCGGTGGGCAGGCGGAAGCGGCGGCCGGTCCGGTGGGCGAGCCAGGCGGCGTAGGCGTCGGCGGACGCGGCGGTGACGGTGTGCACGGGGTGGTTGGCGGCGGCCGGGGCGAAGCGTCCGTAGCTCCAGTTGCTGGGCAGTTCGGGGTGGCCGGTGCTCTTGAGGAAGACGGCGTACTCGGCGTTGGTGACCGGGTAGCGGGCGATCCGGAAGGCGGGCAGGTCGACCGGGTGGCGCGGGCACTCCTTCTGGACCCAGGCGCGTTGGACGCCGAACTGCTGGGCGTCGCGGTGGAGTTCGTCGACGTCGTGGTCCGGGGTGCCGATCAGGGCGCGGCCGGCGGGCACGTCCGTCATGGCGGGGTCGTCCCAGCGGATGCGGGGGTCGCCGGCGAGGGCGAGGACGGTGGCGGCGGCGAGGCGGTGTTCGAGCGGCAGGGCGGGGTCCTCGGCGGTGGCGGCGAGGCGGGTGGTGTCGTGCGCGCCGACGTGGGTGAAGAACTCCAGGCGCTCGGCGCGGGGTTCGACGTATCCCTCGGGCAGGCCCATGGCGGCGCGGTCGGTGAGGGCGTTGATGTCGGCGTCGACCAGGTTGTGGTGCGCGATGTGGGAGGTCACGGGCTCTCCTTGGGCTGCGGCTCGAGTACGACGCGCACGTCCTCGCCGATCCGGCGGGCGCCGACGACGCGGAAGCCGGGGGCCTGGGCGCAGGTGGGGACGTCGAGTCCGCGCACCGCGGGCGCGCCGTCCGCTCCGAGCAGCCGGGGCGCGCTGTACCAGACGAGGCGGTCCACGAGGTGGTCGGCGAGCAGGGCGCCGGCCAGGGTGGCGCCGCCCTCGACGAGCAGGGAGCGGATGCCGCGGCGGTGGAGTTCGGTCAGGGCGGCGGGCAGGAAGCCCGGCCCGGCTTCGGTGGTGATCAGCTCGCACGCGCCGGGTGCGGTGCGCGGCGCCCGGCGGGGCGGTGCGTGGGTGGTGACGATCCAGGTGGGGGCGGCGGTGTCGGTGGCCAGGCGGCAGGTGGGCGGGGTGCGCAGCCGGCGGTCGAAGACGATGCGCACGGGCTGGCGGCGGCGGGTGCGGCCGGCCGGGTCGCGGGCGGTGAGGCGGGGGTCGTCGGCGAGGACGGTGGCGCTGCCGACGGCGACGGCGTCGACCCTGGTGCGCAGCAGGTGGGTGTCGCGGCGGGCGGGTGGGCCGGTGATCCAGCGGCTGGTGCCGTCGCGGGCGGCGATGCGCCCGTCGAGGGTGGTGGCGAGTTTGAGGGTGACGTGGGGGCGGTGGTGCAGGGCTGCGGTCAGCCAGGCGTGGTTGTCCTCGGCGGCGCGCTCCGCCAGGAGGCCGGCGCGTACGTCGAGGCCGGCCTCGCGCAGTCGTTCGGCGCCCTCGCCGGCGAGGGTGGGGTCGGCGACGGCGTAGACGACGTGCCGGATGCCGGCCTGGAGCAGGGCGCGGGTGCAGGGTCCGGTGCGGCCCTGGCGGCTGCACGGTTCCAGGGTGACCACGGCGGTGCCGCCGGCGGCCCGGGGGCCGGCGGCGCGCAGGGCGTGGATCTCGGCGTGCGCTCCGCCGGCCTGCTGGTGCCAGCCGTGGCCGGCCTCGCGGCCCCCTCGGTCGAGGATCACGGCGCCGACGACGGGGTTGGGCGAGGTGCGGCCGAGGCCGCGGCGGGCCAGGGCCAGGGCGCGGCGCATCGCGGCCCGTTCCTCGGGTGAGAAGGCCTGCGGGGGTGGGGGCGGCTGGGTGCGGTGGGGTGTCACCGGGCCCCCCGGGCGGGGGCGGGTAGGGGGTGGTGGGGCAGGCCGAGGGCGCCGAGGTGGCCCATCCGCTGGTCCTTGACCTCGAGGTAGCCCTCGTTGAAGGGGGTGCGGAAGCCGCCGAGCGGGACGCGGTCCTTGACCGTGATGCCCTGGGCGGTGAGCTGGTCGACCTTCTCGGGGTTGTTGGTCATCAGCCGCACCCCGGTGACGCCGAGTTGGCGCAGGCAGTCGGCGGCCATCGTGAAGTCGCGTCCTTCGGCGGGCAGGCCCAGGGCGAGGTTGGCGCTGATGGTGTCGTGCCCGGCCGACTGGAGGGCGTAGGCGCGGATCTTGTTGGCCAGGCCGATGCCGCGTCCTTCCTGGCGCAGCATGTAGACCAGGACGCCGTTGCGCGAGGCGATGATGGCCTCGACGGCGGCGGCCAGTTGGGGGCCGCAGTCGCACTTGGCGGAGCCGAGGACGTCGCCGGTGAAGCAGGCGCTGTGGATGCGCACGATGGGCGGGGCGTCGGATTCGCTGTGCGGGGCGATCGTGCGCAGGGTCACGACCTCCTCGGTGTCCTCCTGGCCGCCGGCGCCGATGTGGCCGAAGACGGTCAGCTGCATCAGGGTGGAGCCGACGGGGACGGGGGCGCTGGCCAGGCGCAGCACGGTGGCGCCGGGGGGTGCCTCGGTCGGCGCCTGGGCGGGGGTGGCGGCGGCGGTGGCGGGGCCGTCAAGGGCCGTGGTGGCGGCGGTGGCGGGGCCGCCGTTGGCGGTGGTGGTGTCGTCGGTGGCGGTCATGGCGCGCCCCTACCGCTGGGAGCGGGCGGTGGTGTCGGCGTCGATCTCGTAGACCCGGCCGTCGTAGGAGGAGGCGAGGAAGCGGCCGGGTGCGCCGGCGGGGGCGAGCGAGGAGATGCCGGCGACGGTGGGCCGCTGGTCGGTGAGCCAGGTGGCGGTGTCCGGGTCGTAGACGGCGACGCGGCCGTGGTAGCCGCCGGTGGCGATGGCGCCGGTGAGGGGGTCGACGGCGACGCACTTGATGCTGTTGCGGTGCGGGGTGGGCACGGCGGCCTGCTGTTCGCCGGCCGCGCTCCAGATCCGCAGGGTCAGGTCGCGTCCGACGCTGGCGAAGCGGCCGTCGGGCAGGGCGGCGGCGCCGTTGGCGATGCGGGCGTGGGCCTGTTCGTCGGCGGCGATCGGTTCCAGGGAGGGCAGCGTGTGCCAGGCGGCGGCGCCGGTGGCGCAGACGCTGAACAGGACGTCGCCGTGGACGGCGATGCCCTTGATGGCGTTGTCGTGGATGCGGTGGGTGCCGGTCGGCGCGAGGCCGGTGCCGGTGTCGTCGCGCAGGAGGAGGACCTCGCCGGTGTAGGTGCCGATGATCAGGGTGTCGCCGTCGGGGCCGTGGTGGACGGCGGCGCAGTTGAGCGGGGAGCGGTGCTGGTGCAGGGCGGCGCCGGTGGTGGCGTCGAAGACGGTGCCGAGCTGGCCGCCGCTGACGACGGTGGCGCCGATGGGGGTGACGAAGTTGCAGCAGCTGCCGAGTTCGGCGGTGATGCGGCCGTCGCGGCGCACGGTGCCGCTGTCGCCGACGGTGTAGCGGCCGGCGGCGGTGCGGGTGACGGCGTTGAGGCCGGGGGTGGGTTCGACGCCGGTGAGGTCCCAGCTGCCGTCCTTGCGGTCGAAGACGGCGTAGCCGGAGCCGAAGGTGCCGAACACCCAGCGGGTGTCGTCGAGTTTGGCGCAGGAGCGCAGCCACACGTCGGCGGGCACCTGGCTGGTGAGCAGGTGGGCGGGGTCGGCGCCGGGGGCCAGCTGCCACAGCCGCACGGTGCGGTCGTAGCTGGAGCTGAGCAGGACGTGGTGGTCGGCGTCGTAGGCGAGGCGCTTGATGCCGGCGTCGTGGACGTGGTGGCGGCGGGTGCCCCGGGGGTCGATCAGGATGAGTTCGCCCTCGTCGTTGCCGAGCGCGAAGCTGTCGGGGCCCAGCACGGCGACGGTGTCCGTCTCGATGTCGCCGAGGTCGATGGTGCTGAGCAGGGCGCCGGTGTCGGGGTTCCAGCGCCGTACGGTGCCGTCGTCGCTGGTGGTGACGAGTTCGGCGCCGCCGCGCACCCATTCGACGGACAGCACGTCCGCCTCGTGGCCTTCCAGGCGGTGCAGGAGGCGGCCGTCCAGGTCGTAGACGCGGGCGATGTGGTCGCGCGAGGCGGTGGCGACGCGGGTCTCGTCGGGTGAGACGACGGTCATCTCCACGTCGTCCTTGTGGTCGGTCAGGACGGTGATCAGGCGCAGGTCCGGCACGGACCACAGGCGGGCGGAGTAGTCGCTGCTGGAGGTGACCACGATGCGTCCGGAGGCGGAGAAGCGGCACTGGTTGGCGAGGTGGTCGTGGCGGGCTTCGGCGATCGCCGTGCGGGTGGCGGCGTCCCACAGGATGACGCGGTTGTCGTAGCCGGCGGTCACGACGAGGTCGCCGTGGGCGTCGATGCCGCTGATCGGCGAGGTGTGCTTGATCACGAGGGTCCCCTTTGGCTCGTTGGATCGCGGTGGCGCGGTCGGTCGCGGCGCGCGGGCGGGCGTGACGAGGCGCCCGGGTGGAGGCGCGGTGGGATCGACCTGGTGCGCGGAGTCCGGCCTGCTGCGGTGGGGTCGGGCCGGGGTGATGGGGCCAAGGTGGTGCTGGTCGGCCCGAAGTGGCGGCTCGGGCGGTGCGGGCGGCAAACGGGGCGCGACGGCCGGTCGCGCTGTCTGCCTGGGCGGTGGGGGCTCGACGCCGGCCGGAGGGTCGACGCGGGAACGCGGGAGGGCGGAACGCGGTGCGGCGAGGGTCACCGGAGCGCAGGCCGGCGGCGGGCGCCGTGGACCGGGCCAAGGAAGGACGCTAGTTACCGGTACATGCCAGCGTCAACATCGCGGCGGACATGTCCTGATCCCGACCGGCCGCCGCGGGCTCGGGGTGAAGGCCGATCAAGGCCGCCGTGAAAGCTCCCCCACGGACCGGAGGCCCTGGTTCAGCCCCCGCGCAGGTCCCGGCATGATCCGGACCTTGCGGAGGGTTCACATCCGGATGTGGAGCCCGGTGGCGCCGCCTCCGGTCAGCACACCGATCGAGCCAAACCGTGGACGCCGTGTTGCTGAAATGTCGTCACAACACCTTCGATGGAGGGGAATCCACCAAGGGGGTACGGTGAACGAACTGGACGGCGCACTGGAGTTCCTCGGCGACACGGGCCCCGAGTTCGGCCCCGGGGTCAGCAACCACGGCCCGATGGCCTCCGAGGCCCTCGCCCAGCTCGGGCACGCGGACGCGATCGCGGCCTGGGTCAGCTCCTACCGCAAGCTCCTCTACCAGGACACCTACGGCCACCTCGACACCATCACCGAGGACAACTGGCGCCCGGCGCTGGGCAACATGCGCCTGATGGGCGACTGGGCCGAGTTCTTCCGCCGCGAACTGGCCGACGCCCCCTGGACGGACGTGCTGGCCCGCTGGTGGCCGCGCCTGCTGCCCGGCTTCAGCGCCGGCGGCGGCCACGGCGTCATCCGCACCGGCCACGCGGTGCGGATGCTCGACGAGGCGCACACCCCGTGGCGGCTGGAGGAACTCGCCCGGGGCCTGGGCTACTGGGCCGCCCGCTACCAGGAACTCCCGCAGGACCCGGCCACCCCCCGCACCCGCGACCTCGCCCAGGCCTGGGCCGCGGTGCCCAAGCTGCGCAGCGACCAGGGCGACGGCATGATCTTCCGCATCCGGCTCGAAGCCCTGTGGCTCGAACCGGACTTCGCCCCCGCCGTGGACTCCCTGCGCCTCGAGGGCGACCCGGGCCAGGCGCTCAGCCGCCTGACCCGCACCACCGCCGCCAGCTACCTGACGGACGACCACGACCGGCCGATGGCCTTCGTCCACGCCCTCACCACCCCGGCCGCCGTGCGCCTGGTGCTGCCCCACCTGCCCGCCGAGCTGCACTGGCCCAGCGTCGCCGCCGCGGTGCGCTTCTGCGCCGCCATCCGCAGCGCCTACGGCACCGGGCGGCGCGAGCACCAGCCGTACGAGGCGGTCAAGGACTACGCCACGCTCGCCGAACGCGCCCTGGCCTCGGAGGACCCGCACGCCATCAAGTACGTGGAGGCCTGCCGGCGCGAGGACGCGCTCAGCCCGGACCCGGCCTACGGGGTGGCCGCGACGCACTGGGTGCGGCTCTGCGAGACCCAGTCGTACTGACCCGGCCCCCCGGGCGGCCGCCCCCGCCGACCGCGCGGGCCCACCGACCGACCGCATGGCGCCCGCCGACGGGGCCCGACGGGGCGGGGCCCACCGACGGCCCGCCGACGGGGCCGACCGGCCGGGTCCACCGATGGGGCCCGCCGAAGGAGCCCACCGACCAACGGACCGGTGATGGAACGTCTCTGGTGGCACGATGCCGTCATCTACCACGTCTACCCCCGCAGCTTCCTCGACACCGACGGCGACGGCGTGGGCGACCTGCCCGGCGTGCGCCGCCGCCTGCCCTACCTCGCGCGCCTCGGCGTGGACGCGCTGTGGCTCTCCCCGTTCTTCGCCTCGCCGATGGCCGACTTCGGCTACGACGTCAGCGACCACACCGCCGTCGACCCGCTCTTCGGCAGCCTCGCCGACTTCGACGAACTCCTCGACGCCGCCCACGGAAACGGCCTGCGCGTCCTCATCGACTACGTGCCCAACCACACCTCGGACCGCCACCGGTGGTTCCGGGACGCTCGCGCGGATCCGGCCGGCCCCCGGCGCGACTGGTACGTCTGGCGCGACCCCTCCCCCGGCGGCGGCCCCCCGAACAACTGGATCACCCTGTTCGGCGACAGCGCCTGGACCCGGGAGGAGGCGGGCGGCCAGTACTACCTCCACTCCTTCCTGCCGTCCATGCCCGACCTGAACTGGCGCAACCCCGCCGTCCAGGAGGCCATGTTCGACGTGGCCCGGTTCTGGCTCGACCGCGGCGTCGACGGCTTCCGGGTGGACTGCGCCCCGCTCATCGCCAAGGACCCGCTGCTGCGCGACAACCCGCCGGCCGCCACCGGGACGTCGGCCCACCACCGGGACCTGGGCGGCTTCGACAGCCAGCTCCACCTCCACGACCAGGGCCACCCCGACCTCCACCCCCGCTACCGCGACCTGCGCGCCCTGCTCGACTCCTACGGCGAACCGGGCGAGCGCATCGCCCTGGGCGAGGTCCACGAGTACGACTGGCCCGCCTGGAGCCGCTACTTCGGCCGCGACCTCGACGAGCTGAACCTGCCCATCAACTTCGGCCTGCTCGGCACCGACTGGCACCCCGAGGCGATCCGCACCACCGTCCGCGCGATCCTCGACGCCGTGCCCGCCGGGGCGGTGGTCACCTGGGTCATGGGCAGCCACGACGACCCGCGCGTCGCCTCCCGTGTCGGCCCCGCCCAGGCTGCCAACGCGATGCTGCTGCTCCTCACCCTGCCCGGCACCGCGATCCTCTACAACGGCGACGAACTCGGCATGCCCGACGCCGCCGTCCCGCCCGAGCGCATCCGCGACCCCTGGGGCCTGCGCACCCCCGCCCTCAGCCGCGACCACGCGCGCTCACCGATGCCCTGGTCACCCGACTCGCCGTCATGCGGCTTCACCTTCACGGGCGTCGAGCCGTGGCTGCCCCTCACCACTCCCCCGGGCGGCACGGTCCGCGACCAGGAGGCGGACCCCTCCTCGCTGCTGTCCCTCACCCGTGACCTGCTCGCCCTGCGCCGCGCCAGCGCCGCGCTGCACGGCGCCGGCCTCGCCTTCCTCGACTCCCCGCCCGGCGTCCTCGCCTACACCCGCTCCCCCGGCCCCGGGTCCCCGCCGGGCGCGGGCGGCGATCTGCTGGTCACCCTGAACCTCACCGACCAAGCCGTCCCGCTCGACCACCTCCTGCCGCCCCGGCCGTCCGGCGGGCCCTGGCGGCGCGTCTTCACCACCGCCCGCACGAGGGACGCCGCGCACACCGGCCAGGGCGCCCTGGCCCCCGCCGAGGGCGCGGTGTGGAGCGCCGGCGACGGCGGTGGACCGCACCGCACCTGAGCGCGGGTGCCGCCCCTTCTCACACCGGCCGGCGGGCCCGGCCTCCCCGGAGGCCGGACCCGCCGGGCGGCGGTCACGGGGGCGGCGGGGCCGTCAGGGGGTGAGGACCCACTTCTGGTTGGCCAGGCCGTTGCAGTCCCAGATGCCCAGCTGGGTGCGGTTGGCGGTGTTGAAGCCGAGCTCGTCCAGGCACTTGCCGGTCAGGACGTTCTTCAGCGAGCCGTCGGGCTGCGGGACCCACTTCTCGCCCGGGGAGCCGACGCAGTCGTAGATCTCGACCTTGGTGCCGTTGGGGCTGTCGGCGGCGCCCCACACCACGTTGAGACACATGCCCAGGGCGCGCACGGAGTTGTCCAGGCCCAGGGTCCACCACTGGGCGGGGGTGCCGTTGCAGTCGTAGATCTGCACCGGGGTGGCGACGTTGCTGCTGCCGTGCGCGACGTCCACGCACTTGCCGCCGTAGCCGACCAGGCGGCCCTGCTGGCCCTGCATGCCGATGACGGTCGGGCGGATGGTGTCGGTGGCGATGTCGCCCGGGCGGCAGACGGCGGTGGACGTGCCGTCGCCGACCACGGTGGAACCGTAGACCCAGTACGTGACCGGCTGGCCCTGGACGATGTAGAAGCAGACCACCTCGGCCCGCCACACCGTGCCGGCCGGCACGTTGCCGCAGCTGGCGGAGGCCATCCAGCCGCCGCGGCCGGTGGTGCAGTTCCCGGGGGTGTCGGCCTGCGCGACGGACGGCAGGACGGCGACACCCACCAGGGCGAGCAGGGCGGTGACTAAGGCGGCGAAGGTTCGGCGCATGCGAGGAGGACCCCTTCCGGTGGACGTGGACCGGCCGGTCGGGTGGAGCGTGTGGCCGGCGCCGCCCAGCCTGGGGCACGCCATGACGAGACGTCAACTGGCGTGAATGCCTTGTCCTGAATTCATTCACGCCAGCTGACGCCCGGGGGTGCCGGGGCCGGGGCTGTCCCGGGCCAGGGGCGGGGCAGGGCGGCTGCGGCGGCGGCGGTTCGGGGGGTGGGCGCTCAGGCCCGGGGGCGGGTGGTGGTGCGGCCGGCGGGGAAGGCCAGGCGCACCACGGTGCGCCACTCCAGGGCGCGGCTGCGGTCCTGGCGGGCCGGGTCGGCGCCCGGGCGGTGGCGCGGCACGCGCACCCGCAGGGAGCGGGTGGCCAGGGTGCAGACGACCGGTGTGGGCAGCATCAGCGCCTCGCCGTCGACGGCGACCGCGATCCGGGGGGCGTCGGCGCGCACCGTGACCCGGCGCGCCGACGCCACCGTCAGCCCGGTGGCCCGGGCGCCGCGCAGTGCCAGTTCGGCGGCCTGGGCGGCGCCGTCGACGCGCACGGCCAGGACGCCGAGCACGCCCCGGTCCAGGCGCGGACGGCGGCCCATGCTGATCGCGTCGGGCGCGGCGTAGGGGTTGTTGCTGACCAGCAGTGCCTGCGGGTTGTCGAGGCGGTGGTCGCCGGCCTCGGCGCTCAGGTGCGGGCCGTTCGCGCCGAGCAGCAGGTCCGGGAGGGTGTCCAGGGCGGTGGCGGTCTTGGCGTCGCGGTACTGGGGGCTCTGCACGATCTCGGCGTAGGCGCCGAAGGAGACGGTGTTGACGAAGGGGCGATCGCCCACCAGGCCGAGGTCCACGTGCAGTTCGACGCCGTCGCGCAGTGCGTCCAGGCAGGTGGAGGGGTCGTCGCGGTCGAGGCCGAGGTCCATCGCGAAGTGGTTGCGGGTGCCGGCGGAGACCACCAGGAACGGCAGGCCCGCCTCGGCCGCGACGGCGGCGACCAGCGCCTGGGTGCCGTCGCCGCCCGCCACGCCGAGCAGGTCGGCGCCCTCGGCGACGGCCCGGCGGGCCAGCTCGCCCACGTCCTGCGGGACGGAGGTGTCCAGCAGGATCACCCGGGCGCCCAACTCCTCGGCCCTGCGGACCAGGTGGAAGCGCCCGACCTTCCCGCCGCCGGACTTCGGGTTCATGATCAGGACCGGTCGGCGGGGCGCCGGCGCCTCCCGCTCGGGCATCGGCCGGGGCGGGCGGGCCGCCGCCAGCGCGGAGCGGGCCAGGGCCAGGGCGGCCAGCCACAGGAAGAGCGCCAGCGTCACCGGCAGCAGCACCTCGGCGACGACCGCCAGCGCCAGCGCCCCGAGCGGTCCGGCGACCGCGAGCACCGCGCCGGCCCACCGGGCCACCCCGCGGTGGGACAGCGCCCACCACCCGCCGACGGCCACCAGCACCAGGGCGAGGGCCTCGGCGAGCAGCACCAGCAGCCCGTGCAGGCCGGTGAAGGCGAGGACGACGAGCGCGGCCAGCGCGCACAGCAGCGCGATCCGCGCGAGGTTGCGCGGGCCGCGGCCCTGCGCCGTGGTCATCGGCTCCCCGTCTCGTCCGCTCTTCGCCACCGTCCCGCCTCCCCTTCTCCCGCGCCGGGGCCGCGCTGTCCCGGCCGCGGCGGGCGGGCAGCGCCGGGTGCCGCGGCCGGGGTGCGCGGTGCCCGCGGCGGGGCGCCGTCCGTCCGTCCGGGTCACGGTAACCGGCGCGGGGCGGCGCCCGCGTGTCGCTCGGGCGCGACGCGCGGGCGCGGGCGGGGACCGGCGGGGCGGGCGAGCGGTCGGGGCGAGTGGGCAGGTCAGGCGCGGGGCCGGATGCGCGCGCGAGGGCGGGCGGCCACCAGAATGGTGCGGACAGTTGCTCCCGGTACAGCGTCGTACGGAGCTCGACGTTCCACAGAAAGCGAAAACCCCACCATGGATCTCGGCGTGCGCTGGAAGCTGCACGGTGACGGGCGCACGCCCGCGCCGGGGGCGGTCGTCCGCCCCGACGAACGGCTCTCCTGGCCCCGCACGGTAGGGCTCGGCGCCCAGCACGTGGTGGCCATGTTCGGCGCGAGCTTCGTGGCGCCGGTGCTGATGGGGCTGGACCCCAACCTGGCGATCATGATGTCCGGCGTCGCGACCGTGATCTTCCTGCTGGCCACCCGCGGCCGGGTGCCCAGCTACCTCGGCTGCTCGCTGTCCTTCGTCGGGGTCGCCGCGGTGATCCGGGCCCAGGGCGGCACCAGCGCGACGGTCACCGGCGCGGTGCTCGTGGTCGGGGCGGCGCTGTTCCTGGTGGGCGTGGCGGTGCAGTACTTCGGGGCGCGGATCATCCACGCGGTGATGCCGCCGATCGTCACCGGCGCCGTCGTCATGCTGATCGGCTTCAACCTCGCCCCGGTGACCGCCTCGACGTACTGGCCGCAGGACCAGTGGACGGCGCTGCTGGTGATGCTGTTCACCGGGCTCGCGGTGGTGTGCCTGCGCGGCTTCTGGTCACGGGTGGCGATCTTCCTGGGGCTGGTCTTCGGGTACGGGATCTCCTGGGTCTTCGACCGGGTCTTCGGGAAGATCCACTCGGTGGACGCCGGCGGGCACCTGACCGACCACTGGCGCCTGGACCTGTCGGGCGTCGGCACGGCGGACTGGATCGGCCTGCCCGCCTTCCACGGCCCCTCCTTCCAGTGGTCCGCGGTGCTGGTGGCGCTGCCGGTGGTGATCGCGCTGGTCGCCGAGAACGCCGGGCACGTCAAGGCGGTCGGCGAGATGACGGGCAGCAACCTGGACGACAAGCTGGGCACCGCGATCTCGGCCGACGGCATCGGTTCCATGCTCTCCACCGCGCTCGGCGGCCCGCCCAACACCACGTACTCCGAGAACATCGGCGTGATGGCCGCCACCCGCGTCTACTCCACCGCCGCCTACTGGGCCGCGGCCGGCTTCGCCCTGCTGTTCGGGGTGTGCCCGAAGTTCGGCGCCGTGGTAGCCGCGATCCCCGGCGGGGTGCTGGGCGGCATCACCGTCATCCTCTACGGCATGATCGGCCTGCTCGGCGCGCAGATCTGGATCAAGTCCGGGGTGGACCTGCGCAACCCGCTGAACCTGGTGCCGGCCGCCGCGGGCATCATCATCGGCATCGGCAACGTGACGATGAAGTTCACCGACACCTTCACCCTCAGCGGCATCGCGCTCGGCACCCTGGTCGTCATCACCGGCTACCACGCCCTGCGGGCACTGGCCCCGGCGCACCTGAGGACCCAGGAGCCGCTGCTGGACGAGGGCACCTCCTCCTACGACGAGGGGGCCGGGGAGAGCCGGCAGCGCCCGTAGCCCGGCGGCGGCCACGGCCCGGGGGCCCCGCCGCGGCGGCGCCCGCGCCCCCGCGGCCCGCGCGGCGGTGGTGGACCCGCCCACCCCCCAACCCCGGG
>NZ_JBEPAK010000038.1:0-37106 GCF_040298565.1 Kitasatospora sp. NPDC001539
TCCACCCCCCCCCCCCCGCGGCGCCGGGGGGGCCCCGCCCCCGCGCCCCCCCCCCCCCCCCGCCGCCGTCTCCGACCGGGTCCCGGTGTCAGAACCGGACGTCGGTGCAGGAGTAGAAGGCGTTCCCGGTGTCGGCGATCGTCCAGACCGCGACGACCACCTGGTGGCCGGTGCGCCCGCTCGGGAGCGTCGCGGTGTGGCTGAGCGTGCCCGGCACCTGGCGGCCGTTGTACGGGACGATGAGGAAGGGCGTCAGGTCCAGGTCGGCCCGGGTGACCGGCCGGCCGGCGTCGTAGCCCGGCTTGGTCATGTAGTACCTGAAGTCGGTGGTGGCGTGCCGGGCGGTGAACTTCCAGGTGAACGTGAGCCGCTGGCCCGCCGTCACCGCCGTGGTCGGCCAGGCGCCGCCGTGCGGGTCGTCCAGTTCGGCGAAGCGGGAATTGCCGCCGGCGCAGATGGTCCCGTCGGAGGGCCCGGCTGCCGGGAAGCCCTTGGGACCCTCGACGCTCTGCGGCTCCCACTGGATGTCACCGCAGTCCCACGGCACGGCGCCCGCGTCGGCGTCGCAGAGCGCGGCCCGGCTGGGCGGCGTCGTGATGTAACCGTGGGACTGGGCGGGGAAGGCCAGGCCGAGCGGGACCGCCAGCGCGGCGACGGCCGCTCCGACCAGAAGACGTGTGCGCATGGTGCTCCTCCGTGGGGGTGGATGGAGAGTGCGCCGGGACGCAGGCGCGCGCGTGGGGGTGCGGCAGCCATGACCGGGGAAGTCCTTGGCATGCCTGCGCCATCCCGGTGCCCTCACGGTAGGAGCCCCCGCCACCGTCCGTCAATGGTCTGAACCACTCTAGCGGCCCCAACTGACCTGGGAAACGGGCCGGTTGAACGACGACGGCCCCGCCCCCGGCAATCCGGGAACGGGGCCTCGGGCTGTCGGGCCTGGTTCCGGCCCTCCCCCTCGTCCTACTTCTTGCCCTGGTTCTTGACCGCCTCGATGGCGGCGGCGGCGGCCTCGGCGTCGAGGTAGCGGCCACCGGCCACGACCGGCTTGAAGTCGGCGTCGAGCTCGTAGACCAGCGGGATGCCGGTCGGGATGTTCAACCCGGCGATGTCGGCGTCGGAGATGCCGTCCAGGTGCTTGACCAGCGCGCGCAGGCTGTTGCCGTGGGCGGTGACCAGGACCGTCCGGCCGGCGGCGAGGTCCGGGACGATGGCGTCGTACCAGTACGGGAGCATCCGCTCGACGACGTCCTTCAGGCACTCGGTGCGCGGACGCAGCTCGCTCGGGATGTCGGCGTAGCGGGCGTCACCGGCCTGCGAGTACTCCGCGTCGTCGGCGAGGACCGGCGGCGGGGTGTCGTAGGAGCGGCGCCACAGCTGGAACTGCTCCTCGCCGAACTCGGCCAGCGTCTGGGCCTTGTCCTTGCCCTGGAGCGCACCGTAGTGCCGCTCGTTCAGGCGCCAGCTGCGGCTGACCGGGATCCAGTGGCGGTCGGCCTTGTCCAGGGCGATCTGCGAGGTGCGGATGGCGCGGCGCAGCAGCGAGGTGTGCACCACGTCGGGGAACAGGCCCTCGGCGGCCAGGAGCTCGCCACCGCGGGCGGCCTCCTTCTCGCCCTTCTCGTTGAGGTCGACGTCGACCCAACCGGTGAACAGGTTCTTCTGGTTCCACTGGCTCTCGCCGTGGCGGAGCAGGATGAGTCGGTACGTCGTGTCAGCCATGGCCCCCAGCTTAGTGGAGGGCCGATAAACCCCTGGTGGGGACCTCGGACGGGTGGGTAATGTGTGCTCCGCACATCTGCCACTTACATGCGTCGGCTGACCGGGCCTGCCTCCGCCGGTCGGCGGACGCCTGCCCCCGGGAGCCCCCACATGCTCGTCCCCCAGGCCGCCGACGCCCGGTTCCGAAGAATGGTCCGCGAGACGGCGGGCGGGTTGCCGCGGGAGTTCTGGTGGCTCTGGGTCTCGACGCTGGTCAACCGGCTCGGCGCGTTCGTGGTCACCTTTCTGTCGCTCTACCTCACCGGCGACCGGGGGTACTCGGCTTCCTACGCGGGCCTGGTCGCCTCCCTGTTCGGGCTCGGTGCGGCGGTCTCGTCGATCGTCGCCGGCATCCTGACCGACCGGATCGGGCGCCGGCCGACCCTGGTCGCCGCGCAGGTCGGCACGGCCCTGTTCACCGCCGTCCTCGGCTTCACGGACGGCCAGGTGGCGATCGCCGTGGTGGCCTTCCTGGTCGGCTTCTGCAACAACGCCACCCGCCCGGCCATCTCGGCGATCATCGCGGACATCGTCCCGGCCGCCGACCGGGGCCGGGCCTACTCGCTGAACTTCTGGGCGATCAACCTGGGCTTCGGCCTCTCCGCAGCCGTCGCCGGCCTGATCGCCACCTACGGCTACCTCACGCTGTTCCTGCTGGACGCGCTCTCCACGCTGCTCTGCGCGGTGGTGATCTTCGTCAGGATCCCGGAGACCAGGCCCGACGCCCCGGCGGAGCGGGCGGACGAACCGGCGGTCGGCCTCGGCACCGTGGTCCGCGACAGCCGCTTCATGGCGGTGGTCGGGCTCACCCTGCTGATCGCGCTGGTGATGCAGCAGTCCTCCACCACGCTCCCGGTGGACATGGGCGAGCAGGGCATCACCTCCTCCCAGTACGGCCTGGTCATCAGCCTGAACGGGCTGCTGATCGTGCTGCTGCAGATCCCGCTCACCCGCTGGGTCGAAGGCCGCAGTCGAACGGCCATGCTGGTGGCCGCGGCGCTGCTCATCGGCTGGGGCTTCGGCATGACGGCCCTCGCCGGGGCGTCGGCGTGGTGGTACGCCGTCACCGTGGCGGTCTGGACGATCGGGGAGATCGGCTACACGCCGACCCTGATGGGTCTCGTCGCGGAGCTGTCCCCGCCCCAAGCGCGCGGCCGCTACCAGGGCGTCTACTCGCTCTCCTGGTCGCTGGCCCTGTTCCTCGGCCCGGCCGTGGGCGGTGTGGTGCTGGACCACGCCGGCGGCGGGGTGCTCTGGGGCACCTGCGGGGTGTGCGGCACCGTGGCCGCGCTCGGGTACGCGCTGCTGGGGAGGCGATCCGGCGCCCCGGCCGGCACCGGGGCCGTTGCGGCCGTTGCGGTGGCGGCGCCCGTGACGGCGGCCGGGAAGGCTCCGGCGGAGGCCGAGCAGGCTCCGACGGGCGTCTGAGCGGTCGGCCGGGGCCGGCGGGGGCGCCGGCCGGCGGCCGGTCGGGGGCGATCGGGCGACGGTCAGCCGGCGGGCGGAGCGTCGGCGGGCGGGCCCTCGGCGGGCGGGGCGGCCAGGTGGGCGAAGGCGGCCAGGTTGCGGGTGGACTCCCCGCGCTTGGTGCGCCACTCCCACTCGCGCCGGATCGCCGAGGCGAAGCCCAGCTCCAGCAGGGTGTTGAAGGGCTCGTCGGCGTTCTCCAGCACCGTCCCGAGCAGCCGGTCCACGGCCTCCGGGCCGAGTGCCTCCAGCGGCAGGCGGCCGGCCAGGTAGACGTCGCCCAGGCTGTCGATCGCGTACGCGACGCCGTACATCCGGGTGTTGCGCTCCAACAGCCAGCGGTAGACGGCCTCGTGGTTCTCGTCCGGGCGGCGGATCACGAAGGCGTTCACCGACAGGGTGTGGTCGCCGACCCGCAGGGCGCAGGTGGTGGACAGCTTCCGGGTGCCCGGAAGCGTCGCCACCAGGGTGCAGGGGTCGGCGGCGGCCGGCTCCCACGCCACCCCGGCGTCGTCCAGGGCGGTGCGCAGGAGGGTCAGGGCCTCGTCCTTGGTGCGGATAGCCATGGGGGTGACGTTACTCGCCGGTACCGCCGGACCGCAGCCCGCACCGGGTGGCGGGGCCGCGGCGGACCTGGAAGCCGGCACCGCGCGGGGGCTGGAACCGCAGCCGGAACCGCGCGGCGGGGCCGGAACCGCAGCCGGAACCGCGCGGTGGGCGGGCGTCAGACCGGGCGGCGGCGGGCCCCGGCGAGGCGGCCGGCCGGCCGGGCCAGGCTCCCCGCGTACACCTCGGCGGTGGTCGCCGCGGCGGTGTCCCAGCCGAAGGCGGCCGCGTGCCGGGCCGCCGCCGCGCCGCGCCCGGCCACCAGCGCCCGGTCCGTCACGTACGGCTCCAGCGCGCGGGCCCACTCCAGCGGGTCGTGGCCGTTCACCAGGGTGCCGGACTCGCCGTCCCGCACCGCGACCGGCAGGCCCCCGACCGCGGCCGCCACCACCGGGGTGCCGCAGGCCTGCGCCTCCAGTGCCACCAGGCCGAACGACTCGCTGTAGGACGGCATCACCAGGGCCGTCGCCGCGCGGTACCACTCCGCGAGGTGCGTCTGGCCGACCGGGGGGTGGAACCGCACCACGTCGCCGATGCCCAGCTGGGCGGCCAGCTTGTGCAGGCTTTCCGGCCGGGCCAGCCCGGTGCCGGACGGCCCGCCGACCACCGGCACCACCAGGCGCTCGCGCAGCTCCGGACGGGCCTCCAGCAGCGCGGCCACCGCCCGCAGCAGCACGTCCGGCGCCTTCAGCGGCTGGATGCGGCCGGCAAACAGCAGCACCGCGGCGTCCTGCGGCAGGCCCAGCCGGGCGCGGGCGGCGGCCGAGGCGTGCGGCCCGCCG
Organism: Kitasatospora sp. NPDC001539; assembly: GCF_040298565.1. Lineage (NCBI taxonomy): Bacteria > Bacillati > Actinomycetota > Actinomycetes > Kitasatosporales > Streptomycetaceae > Kitasatospora > Kitasatospora sp. NPDC001539. The sequence continues at coordinate 4,614 of NZ_JBEPAK010000038.1, forward strand.
GGCCGGAAGACGTCCAGGTTCACCCCGGGGTGCACGACGGCCAACTGGTCCGGCCGGGCTCCGTAGTGCAGCGCCAGCTCGGCGGCCTCCTCGGTGGTGTTGGCGATCAGCCGGTCGGCCGCCTCGACCACCTGGGTCTCACCGATCACCCGGGCCGGGGGCTCGGGCGTGTCGCCTTCGGCCAGCGCGGCGTTCTTCACCTTCGCCATGGTGTGCATGGTGTGCACCAGCGGCACCCCCCAGCGCTGCGCGGCCAGCCAGCCGACCTGCCCGGAGAGCCAGTAGTGCGAGTGCACCAGGTCGTAGTGGCCGGGGCGGTGGCCCGCCTCGGTGCGCAGCACGCCGTGGGTGAAGGCGCACAGCTGGGCTGGCAGGTCCTCCTTGATTAGCCCTTCGTACGGCCCGGCGGTGACGTGGCGGACCAGCACGCCCGGGGCCAGCTCGACGGTCGGCGCGTCGTCCGAGCAGGTGGACCGGGTGAACACCTCGACCTCGATGTTCAGCTCCGCCAGGCGCTTGGCCAGCTCGACGATGTAGACGTTCATCCCGCCGGCGTCCCCGGTGCCGGGCTGGTGCAGCGGCGAGGTGTGGACGCTCAGCATGGCTATCCGGCGCGGGCGCCGGCGCCCCGGGACGAGCGACTGGAGCCGGCCGCGCGCGGGCCCGGCGGACTGGGCACGGCGTACCGAACGGACGGGGTGCTGGATCACCTGGCTGAAGCCTCCTCGTGTGCGGCCCGTCTCGGCGGTCCGCGTGGACGGGCCGCCGCATGTCCGGTGTGCGCTGCCCCGTCCGGGCACACATCACCACCAGTCTGCCAACCACACGGCGCCCGCCCGGCATTCCCGGTCCGGTGGGTGAGATGACAGGGACCGGCCAGCCGCGCCGGGGCCCGGGGCAGCCGTGCTGGTCAGGGGCGGTGCCGCCGTCGGCCCGACTACCCTTCTGGGCATGGCCGCCTCCTTCGACCCCACGACCACCGCGCCCGCCCGCGGGCGGACCGGCCGTCCGGTGGGGAACGTCACCCGGGGCACCACCAACACCAACCGGCTGCGCCGGATGGACCGCTGGCTCGCCCACGCCCTGGGCCCCGCCCTGCGGTCCGCCGAACGCCCGCCGGTGGCCGTCGACCTCGGCTACGGCGCGGCGCCGTGGACGGCCGTGGAACTGGCCGGGCGACTGCGGGCGGTGCGGCCGGACGTGCGGGTGGTCGGGATCGAGATCGAGCCGGAGCGGGTCGCGGCCGCGCTGCCGTACGCCGAACCGCCGCTGCTCAGCTTCCGGCGCGGCGGCTTCGAGGTGCCGCTGGACGGCGGGGCGCGGGCCCAGCTGATCCGGGCGGCCAACGTGCTGCGGCAGTACGAGGAGTCGGCGGTGGCCGGGGTGTGGGAGCGGCTGTGCGCCCGGCTCGCCCCGGACGGGCTGCTGGTCGAGGGCACCTGCGACGAGATCGGACGGCGGCACGTCTGGGTCGCGCTCGGGCCGGAGGGGCCGCGCACGGTGACCTTCGCGGCCCGGCTGGGCGGCCTGGAGCAGCCCTCCGACCTGGCCGAGCGGCTGCCGAAGGCACTGATCCACCACAACGTGCCGGGGCGGCCGGTGCACGCCTTCCTGACCGACTTCGACCGGGCCTGGGCGGCTGCCGCGCCCTACGGGGCGTTCGGCGCGCGGCAGCGCTGGGTGGCGGCGTGCACGGCGCTGGCCGGCAGCTGGCCGCTGGTGGACGCGCGCGGCCGGTGGCGGCAGGGCGAGGTCACGGTGCCGTGGACGGCGCTCGCGCCGTAGCGGTCGGCCGCGGCGCCGGCGAGCGGGCGCGGGTGCTCCCCCCGAGGCTTTCACTCGAACGAGTTATCGAATATCTCTGGCGCGTTGACGCCTCAGCACGCCACGATGGAGGCCGCCGAGCGGCGACACCACACGCCGCTCGGCGCCCACTCATGCATGGCCGCGCACCACCGTCAGCCGTTCCGGCCGGGCAGCTCCGCCAGGGCCCGTTCGAACACCCCGTACATCTCCGACCCGAACAGCACGAACCGCACCTCCGCCAACCCCGCGCCCGCAGGTTCGTCGTCGCCGTCCAGCACCTGGGCGACGGTGCCGAGCGCGATCCGGGCCGCGTCCTCCGGCGGCCAGCCGAAGATGCCGGCCGACACCGCGGGGAAGGCCACCGTGGCCGCGCCCAACTCCGCCGCCACGCGCAACGACTCGCGATAGCAGGAGGCCAACAGCCCAGCCCGCTCCTCGTACTCCTCCGCCAGGTACACCGGCCCCACGGTGTGCACCACCCACCGGGCCGGAAGCCGCCCGGCCGTGGTCGCCACGGCCCGCCCGGTGGGCAGCCCCTTGCCCCAGTGCGAGGCCCGCAGCCGGCGGCACTCCTCCAGGATCTGCGGCCCGCCCTTGCGGTGGATCGCGCCGTCCACCCCGCCCCCGCCCAGCAAGGACGAGTTGGCGGCGTTCACCACCGCGTCCACCCGCTGCTCCGTGATGTCACCCTCGACCAGGGTGATCCGCGGCACCATCAGCTGTCCCCTTCCCCGGCCCCGCCCGTCGGCTGACGGGCGGGGATCCGAGCCGTCGTTCGAGTCCGATCACCACACCGCCACCGGCGTGGCAATAGCCACAACGGCGCCGGTCGGCCGAAGAAATCCCCGGAGATCACGTTATGGTCGCGAGAAGTTCCCCGACGCGAGGTGCCAGGCGGGCACCGCGGACGGACGCCGACCGTTACGCAGTCGGGGAAAGGGAGGAACGACCGATGCCCGCAACGGGAGACGGGCGGGCACCTGGTGCCGCGGACCTGCCGGGCGCCCATGACGGCGCCCCCGTCGGCCATGCCCGGAAACACCTGGCGACGACCGGACCGGCGACGGCGGCTCCCCCGATACCTCACCCCCGGTCCCAGGCGGTCCGGACCGCGCACGGCGGACGGCGCCCCCCGCACCCGGCCGAGCCCGGACGCCCGGCGCCCGCCGACGGTCAGGCCGACGGCGGTGCCGCGCCGCTGCGGCTGCTGGTCATCGAGGACGACGCCTCGGACGCCCAGCTGATCAAGGCCGCGGTCGCCGACAGCGGCACCTCGATCGAGATCCACTGGGCCCGCGGCCTCGACCAGGCCGTCCAACTGCTCGCCCAGGGCTCCCCCGCCGCCCGGCGCGGACGCCCCCGCGGTGCGGAGTTCGGCTGCGTGCTGCTCGACCTCGCCGCCCCGGCCGACCTGCCGCACCCCTCCGACCCCTCGGACGGCCTGGAAGGGCTGCACGAATTGCTCCGCCGCGCCCCGCACATCCCCGTCGTGGTGCTCACCGACGCCGCCGGAGCCGAACTCGGCGCGGCCGCCGTCGCCGCCGGCGCCCAGGACTTCCTGCTCAAGCACGAGACGGACGGCCCGCTGCTGGCCCGCGCGCTGCGCTACGCCGTCGAACGCAAGCGCGCCGACGAGTCCCAGCGCCGCCTCGTCGAGGCCGAACTGCGCGGGCAGGAGAACGCCCGGCTCCAGCGCCACCTGCTGCCCACCCCGCTGCTGGACGGCGCCGGACTGTCCTTCACCCGCCGCTACCGCCCCGGCCGCCGCCGGGCCCTGCTCGGCGGCGACTTCTACGACGCCGTACGCACCGACGACGGCACCGTCCACGTCGTGATCGGCGACGTCTGCGGCCACGGCCCGGACGAGGCCGCGCTCGGCGTCGCCCTCCGGATAGCGTGGCGCACCCTCGTCTTCGCGGGCCTCACCGGCGAGGCCCTGCTCACCACCCTCCAGCACGTGCTCGAGCACGAGCGGCGCAGCGACGAGATCTTCGCGACGCTCTGCATGCTCGTCATCGAGCCCGGCGCTGCCGACGGCGACCCCGGCTCGCCCGGCGCCCCGGCCGCCGACGAACGGGCCCGGCTCTACCTCGCCGGGCACCCGGCGCCGCTGCTGCTCGGCCGCGACCACGCCCCGCTGTCGCTGCCCGCCGACCACGCCGGGCCCGCGCTCGGCCTGCTGCCCTGCCACGACGGCCAGGCCGCCTGGCCCGCGCACGAGTTCGACCTCCGGGCGGGGTGGCGGCTGCTGCTCTACACCGACGGCCTCATCGAGGGGCGGGTCGGGGCCGGATCACGCCGCCTCGGGCAGGACGGGCTGGCCGATCTGGTCGCCGACCACCAGTCCGTGGGGCTGACCAGGGGGCGGCTGGTCGACAGCGTGATCGCCGAGGTGGAGGAGCTCAACGGCGGCGCGCTGACGGACGACGTCGCGGTGCTGCTGCTGGAGCGCAACCCGGTGCAGCTGATCCTCGGCTGAGTGCCGAGGCCCCCCCGCCCGCGATCAGCCTCGGGGAACCGGGGAGGGCGACGACGCAGCCCGGGCGGGGATTCCCTGCCCGGGCTGCGGTGCGGTCTGCGGTGTGAGCTGCGGTCGGGGGCCGGTCACCAGGGGCCGTACGGCCCGGTGTTGCTCTGGCCGCCCCGGCCGCTGCCGCCGGTCAGGGCGCGGATCGCCGGGCGGACGTCCACCACGTAGACGATCGAGGCGACCAGGCCGACGAGCGTTCCGATGCTGCCGAGGAAGTTCGCCCCGAAGAGCAGGTCCCACCCGAAGCTGATTCCGAGGATGGCCACCCAGAAGCCCTTGGTCTTCTTGTCCGCCGCACGGTAGGCGTCCTCGCGGCGGGTGGCCGCGTCGAGCAGCGCGAAGAGCTTGTAGCCCAGGATGGCCACGGCCATCCACCAGAACGGGTTCAGGTAGGAAAAGGCCAGGATCTGGAACACTCCGGTCATCGCGATCTCCTACGTCTCTCGAGCTGCCGCACCCCCGCCGTCGCCCATCCTGGCACGGCGGCCGTCCGCAATGCGTCAACGTTCCGCCGACCCCGCACGTGCCCCGTCGGCCCGGGGAGTGCCCACCGGCCGGCGGGCCGCCGGTCAGTCCTCGGGGGTCGGGGTGCTCTTCCTGGCGCGGGAGGACTTCTTCGGCGCGGAGTCCCGGGCCTCGGCGCCGGTCGGCTGGGCGGGCAGCTCGGCGGCGTCGCCCTGCGGACGGGTCTTGTCGACCACGACCTTGCCGCGCTCGGCCAGCTCGTCGTACGTCTCCTTCGCCTTCACCGCCAGCTCGACGGCCCGGGCCACCTGCTGGAGGGCGAAGCCCTGGGCCCGCTCCTGCAGGGCCTTCAGGTCGGCGGGCAGCGTGGTGACGGCCTCGCTGACCTTGGCCGGAGCCCCGGCCAGCAGCTCCTGCGCCTCCTGGAGCTTGGCGGTGGCCTTCTCCTGGGCGCCCTTGCGGTCCGCCGCCAGTGCCTCGACCCTGCCGGGCACCTCGCGCAGCTTCGCGTAGGCGAGGTCCCCGGCGCCGGCCAGGGCGTACAGCGGGGTCGGGTCGGTGAGGGTCTTCTTGATGTCGTCCGTGATCGGCATGGTTACCGGTCCTCCCGGTGGGTGTTCGGGGTGGCTGCGACGTCGGCCGTGGGGCTGGAGGGCCGCGTCGCGTTCTCCTTGAGGAAGGCGTCGTAGACCGCGAGCAGCGACTGCTTCTGCTGCTCGGTGATCAGCGGATCGGCCAGGATCGAAGCCCGCAGCTCCAGGCCCTCGTCCTGCCGCTCCTCCAGGATCCCGGCCTGGACGTAGAGCGTCTCCGCCGAGATCCGCAGCGCCTTCGCGATCTGCTGCAGGATCTCCGCGCTCGGCTTGCGCAACCCTCGCTCGATCTGGCTGAGGTACGGGTTGGACACGCCGGCGGCATCCGCCAGCTGGCGCAGCGAGTATTGCGCGTTGCGGCGTTGCTCGCGGATGTACGCGCCGAGGGAGCCGACGTTCAGGGAGGCCATGGGGACAGGGTGCAGGAGGGTGCTTGCAATTGCAAGCAGGGGGCGCGGTGGGATGGGGGTGTGGGGGTGTTGGGGTGTTGGGGTGTGGGGTGGGGGCTCTCGGGAGGGTGGGTGCGGGGGCGGCTCCGGGGGTGGCCGCTCCGGGGGCTGGGTGATTTTCAGACTGCCGACTCTGTGGGTGGGGGTCGGGCGCCGTTGGCAGTCCGAAAATCACCCGTCACGCCCCTCTCCGGGCCACCCCCTGCGCCGCCCCCTCCCGCAGCGCGTCCCTCTCGCCTGAGCGGGGGGGTGAGGGGCGCGGGGGTGGGTGGGGGTGCTGTGGGTGGGTGGAGGTGGGGGCGGGTTGCCCTTACGGACCCGCCGGCTTGGACCGGTCGAGGGGTGCCTGGCGGTCAGGCGGGGAGGCGGACGGGCATGAGGACGGAGAAGGTGCCGGCGTCGTCCGGGGTGCGGATGGCCAGGGGGGCGATCGGGCCGCCGAGTTCGAGGAGGAGCTGTTCGGGGTGGCCGGCGTCGAGGGCGTCGAGGAGGAAGTCGCGGTTGACGGCGATCTGGAAGTCCTCGGCGGTCGGGTCGGTGGCGACGGTGAGGCGGCCGTCCTCGGTGAGGGTGAGGAGGGTGACGGCGCATTCGGCGCCGTGGGGGCCGGAGGGGAGGGTGCGGGTGGCGCCGGTCTCGACGGCGGTGCGCAGGGCGGCGGTGGGCAGGGTGATCCGGTGCTGCGGGGTGAGTCGGGTGAGGACCCGGTGGTCGGGGTAGTCGAAGTCCAGCGGGGTGCCCTCGATGCGGTGCTCGCCGGTCTCGGCGCGGAAGAGGCCGGCGGTCAGGGTGAGGTGGACCTCGGGCGGGGCGGCGGGGAGCAGGGCGCGCAGGGCGTCGACCAGGGCGGTGGGGACGATGGTGCCGGGGGTCGGCTGGTCGGGTGCGCCGGTGGCGGGCACTTCGGCGAGGGCCAGGCGGTAGCGGTCGGTGGCGACCAGCCGCAGGGCCGGGCCGTCCGGTTCGAAGAGCACTCCGGCGAGGGAGGGCTGGTCCGGGTCGCCGGAGACCGCGAAGCGGACCGCGTCCAGGGCGGCGGCCAGGTCGTCGGCGCGGACGGTGAGGTGGGTGGTGGTGGTCATCGGTTGCTCCCTCTGGTCGATCATCGTGCGGATCAGGGAGAGTTCGCGGCGGGCGTCGGCCAGGCCGTCCTCCAGTCGGCGCAGGTGCGCGTCGAGGACGTGTCGGGCGTCGCCGCTGCCGGGGGCGGCGGCGAGGACGGCGCGGATGTCGGCCAGCGGCAGGCCGACCCGGCGCAGCCGGGCCAGCAGGCGGGCGTCGGCGAGTTGGGCGGGCCGGTACCAGCGGTAGCCGGTGTGGGGGTCGACCCAGGCGGGGGTGAGCACCTCGGCGCCGTCGTAGTAGCGCAGGGTGCCGACGCCCAGGCCGCTGGCGCGGGCCAGTTCGCCGATGCTGTGCAGCTCGCTCTCCATGCCGATGACTCTCCGGGCTCGACCTGGTCGAGGGTCAAGCGAGGTGGGTGAGCTTCTCGGGGTTGCGGACGGCGCGGATGGCGGAGACCAGGGGGCGGCCGTCGGGGCCCTCGGTGAAGTCGAGGACCGAGACGGAGTCGACGGCGCCGTCCACGGTGATGAGGACGCCGGGTTCGCCGTTGACCAGGACCGGGCGGGTGCCCGCGCCGTCGCCCAGTTTGCGGAGCAGGCCGAGGATGAAGCGGGCGACGTTCTCGGCGCCGGTGACCGGCCGCAGGGCAGCGCTGATCACGCCGCCGCCGTCGCTCCAGGACGTGACGTCGGGGGCGAGCAGTTCGAGCATCCGGTTGAGGTCGCCGCCGACGCAGGCGGAGAGGAACTCGTCGGTGGCGCGGCGGCGCAGCTCCGGCGGGGCGTCGTAGCGGGGGCGGCGGGCGCGCACGTGGGCCCGGGCCCGGCTGCCGACCTGGCGGCAGGCGGCCTCGGTGCGGTCCAGGGCTTCGGCGATCTCCTGGTAGGAGAATGCGAAGGCCTCCTTGAGGACGAAGACCGCGCGCTCCAGCGGGGACAGGCTCTCCAGCACGACCAGCAGGGCGAGCGAGACGGTCTCGGCGCGCTCCACGTCGCCGGTCGCGTCCGGCTCGGTGACCAGCGGCTCGGGCAGCCAGGGGCCGACGTAGGACTCGCGGCGGACGGCGGCCGAGTCGAGCCGGTTGAGGGCGAGGTTGGTGACCGTGCGGGCGAGGAACGCGCTCGGGCTGGCGACCGGGCCGGTGACCCGGCTCCAGCGCAGCCAGGTGTCCTGGACCAGGTCCTCGGCGTCGGCGACGCTGCCGAGCATCCGGTAGGCGATGCCGAAGACCATCCGCCGGTTGTCCTCGAAGTCGGCGAGGCGGGTGTCTGGAGTGTCGGTCACCCTGCGGACGTTACCCGTCAGCCGCGGAAGGTGTCGTAGGCGGGGGCGAGCAGGGTGGCGAGATCGCGGCCGTGCACGGTGATGCCGGAGCGGCCGAGCCGGCGCAGGGAGGACTCGTCGGGCTCCTCGTCCGGCGGGTCGGGGTGCAGGGTGAAGTCGCCGCGCCAGTAGGCGGCGACGTTGACCGGTGGGGGCTTGGTCGGGTCCGTCACGTCTCCTCCTCGGCGACGGCGTCCTCGCGGGTGAGGGCGACCAGTTCGCGCAGTGCGTCGACCGGCAGGTCGGTCAGCCAGTGCTCCCCCGCGCCCACCGCCGTGTCGGCCAGGGAGCGCTTGGCGGCGAGGAGTTCGTCGATCCGCTCCTCGACGGTGCCGACGCAGACCAGGCGGCGGACCTGGACGTCCCGGCGCTGGCCGATCCGGAAGGCGCGGTCGGTGGCCTGTTCCTCGACCGCCGGGTTCCACCAGCGGTCCAGGTGGATCACCTGGTTGGCGGCGGTCAGGTTGAGCCCGGTGCCGCCGGCCCGCAGCGAGAGCAGGAACACCCCTGGGCCGTCCGGGGCCTGGAAGCGCTGGACGAGCTCCTCGCGGCGGGTGCGGGGGACACCGCCGTGCAGGTACAGCACCTCCTGGCCGAGCCGGCGTTCCAGGTACGGGCGCAGCATGGTGCCGAACTCGGCGTACTGGGTGAAGACCAACGTCCGGTCGCCCTCGGCCAGTGCCTCCTCCAGCAGTTCGGCGAGCCTCGCCACCTTGCCCGACCGTTCGCCCAACGGCGAGCCGTCGTGCAGCAGTTGGGCCGGGTGGTTGCACACCTGCTTGAGCTTGCCGATCGCGGCCAGCACGGTGCCGCGCCGCTCCACGCCCCGGATGCCCTCGACCCGTTGCAGCAGGTCGGCCACCACGGCCTGGTAGAGGCCAGCCTGTTCGGCGGTGAGGTTGCACCAGACGGTCATCTCCTGCTTGGCGGGCAGCTCGGCCGCCACCGCCGGGTCGGTCTTGAGCCGGCGCAGTACGAACGGGGCGGTGCGGCGGCGGAGTTCGGCGGTGCGCTCGGGGTTGCGGTGCAGCTCGACGGGGATCGCGTAGCGCTCCGTGAAGCGCTCGGCCGGGCCGAGCAGGCCGGGGTTGGCGAAGTCCAGCACGGCGTGCAGGTCGGCGAGCCGGTTCTCCACCGGGGTGCCGGTCAGGGCGATCCGGTGGCGGGTGACGGGCAGCGCGCGGATCGCCCGGGACTGCGCGGTGCCGCTGTTCTTGATGTGCTGCGCCTCGTCGGCGACCACCCGGCGCCAGCGGATCGCGCGCAGGGCGGCGAGGTCGCGCTGGACCAGCCCGTAGGTGGTGATGACCAGGTCCACGCCGTGGACGGCGGCGGCGAGGCGCTCCGCGTCGAGGCGGCCGGCGCCATGGTGGACGTGGCGGCGCAGGTCGGGGGCGAAGCGCTCGGCCTCGCGCTGCCAGTTGCCGACCAGGGACATCGGGCAGACCAGCAGGGTCGGGCCGGTCGCCCCCTCGGCGCGTTCGGCGGCGACCAGGGCGAGGGTCTGCACGGTCTTGCCGAGGCCCATGTCGTCGGCGAGCACGGCGCCGAGGCCGAGCCCGGACATGGTCCGCAGCCAGGCCAGGCCGCGCCGCTGGTAGGGGCGCAGTTCGGCGCGGAAGCCCGGCGGCGGCGCGGCGTCGGCCCGGCCGGCCCGGTCGGCGGCGGTGCGGCCGGCCAGCAGGTCGCCGAGCGGGCCGTCCACGCGGACGCCGGTGACCGGCAGTCCGGCGACGGTCGCTTCCGGGTCCAGGGCGAGCCGGAGCAGGTCGGCGGCGGCCAGGAGGCCGTCGCGCCGCTCGGTGAGGAAGGCGAGGGCGGCGGCGATCTGGGCCGGGTCGGCCTCCAGCCAGGTGCCCCGGACGCGCACCAGGCCCTGTTTGGCGGCGGCGAGTTCGGCGAGCTCGCGTTCGGTGAGCGGGGTGCCGTCCGGGCCGAGCGCGGCCTGCCAGCGGAAGGCGACCACGGCGTCCCGGTCCACCTGGCTGGTGACGGCGAGGGTGCCGGGGGCGGGCGGGCTGACGGCCCGCAGGGCGAGCCCGAGCCGGGGGCGGCGGCGCCACCAGGCGGGCAGCAGCACACCGAAGCCGCTCTCGGCGAGGGCGGGCGCGGCGGTGCGCAGGAAGTCGAGCGCGCCGGCCCGGTCGAGCGGGAGCGCGGACGGGCGGGAGCGGTGGCGCAGCCCGTCCAGGGCGGGCCAGCGGTGGGCGGCGCGGGCGAGTTCGGCGACCAGGACGTCGGCGGGTTCCCGGCCGTCCGTGGTCGTGCGGGCGAGCGCGGCGTACGCGGCGCCGCCCTGGTGCAGGTCGGCGGCGCGGACCAGGAGGGAGGGTTCGTCGACGGCCTGGAGCAGGAACTCGAGCTGCCAGGCGTCGTCGGAGGGGCGGCCGTCGGGGTCGTCCGGGTCGGGGCCGAGCGGTTCGAGCAGGCGGAAGCAGAGCCGCAGCGCGGGGTCGGCGGGTTCGGCGGCGGCGTACCAGGTGTCGATCCGTCGGCGGAGTCCGGCGACGTCCTCGGCGGGGACGCCGGTGAGCTCGCCGGAGGGGGTGCTGAGGGCGTGCAGCCACTGCTCGACGGCGGAGCGGCCGCCGGCGGGGAACGGCCGGTCGGCCAGCGCGGCACGGGCCTCGGCGTCCACCAGGGCCCCGAGCGCGGCTTCCAGCAGCGCCTCCCCGGTGCCGGCGCCGGTGGGCCACTCCCCCAGCAGGACGGGTGGGCACCCGGCCGCCAGGGCGGCCGCCTCGCGACGGCCGGCCGGGGTGAGGTCGGGCCGCCACCGGGCCCGGGGGCGACCGCCGTCGGGGACGGGCAGGGGCAGCAGCCGGCCCCGGCCGACGGCACGCCAGGCGAGGTCGTGCACTCCGGTGAGCCAGCGCAGCGCGGGGCCGTGGACCACCTCGACCCGGCCGGTGCCGGGCAGGTCGGTGACGGCCCAGTGCGGATCGTGCACCTCGCCGAGCAGTTGCGCGGCGGCCGGGGGGTCGAAGAGCAGGGCCGGGACCCGCCAGGGGCTGAGGTGGGCGCCGCCGCGCGGCGGGGTGACCGGCAGGTCGGGCGAGGGGGCGGGGTGGGCGCCGACGGTGGGCAGGAGGAGGGTGGCCCAGCGTTCGGGGGCCTGGCTTGCGAGCCAGCCGAGGCCGGGCCCGATGCCGCCGAGGACGGCGGCCAGTTCACCGGCCGGGCAGGCGTACGGGTGGGCGCGCGGGGCGGGCCGCTCCGGCTGCGGTTCGGCGGTACCGGGGTGGGCGCGGGCGTCCTCGGCCCAGAGTGCCAGCCGCCCGTCCGCCCGCCAGAGCGCGTGGAGGACGAACATGAGGGGCCTCTCGGGCGGGGAACCGTTGTTCGCAGCCTAGCCCCGGGGTCCGACAGGGGCCGTCGGACCGGGGCGGCGGGCCGTCCGGGTGAATCCTGGGGCTCGCCCGGGTCGCATGGTTGAAATTTGAACGAAGGCGTCGTACGCTCGAACCAAGAAGTTGAAGCCTAAACAAAATGGCTTCGGACCCGAGGAGGAGCCATGGGCCTGTTCACCCGCACCAAGACCGCCGCCACCCCCGTCGCCGTCCAGCCCCAGGCCGGCCCCGACCTGTCGCACCTGAGCGGTGACTGGACCGTCGACGCCGCGCACAGCGAGATCGGTTTCTCGGTCCGCCACGCGATGGTCACCAACGTCAAGGGCCGCTTCACCGAGTACGACGGCAAGCTGCACCTGGACGGCGCCGAACCGGCCAACTCCTCGGCCGAGTTGGTGATCAAGGTCGCCAGCATCGACACCAACCAGGCCCAGCGCGACGAGCACCTGCGCACCGGCGACTTCTTCGCCGCCGACACCTACCCGGAGATCCGCTTCCGCAGCACCTCCGCCGAGGCGCTCGGCGACGACTCCTACCGGATGACCGGCGAGCTCACGATCAAGGGCACCACCCGCCCGGTGGTCCTGGACCTCGAGCACACCGGCAGCGCCACCGACGCCTACGGCGCCGAGCGGGTCGGCTTCGAGGGCAAGGCCGTCGTGGACCGCACCGACTTCGGCCTGACCTACAACGCGGCCCTGGAGACCGGCGGCGTCCTGATCGGCGAGAAGGTCAAGCTGACCTTCGACATCTCGGCCGTCAAGGCGGCCTGACCCGACCGGCCCCGCCGCCGGCCCCGCCCGGCCGGCCCCGCTGGGCTGACCCCGCCCGGCCGGCCCCGCTGGGCTGACCCCGCCCGGTCGGCCCCGCCGCCGCCCGCGAGCCACCGCCCCTGCCCGACCCCCCGGGGCAGGGGCGGTGTTCTCATCCCGGCACGAGCGCCGCGTCCTCCGCGGGCAGCCAACTGCCCGGCGGGCGCCGCAACCAGCCCTCGGCCGCGCCGAGTCCGGCCGCCGCGGCGGCCAGCGCCCGCAGCCCCGGATGGCGTTCGCCGGGCCGGCGCACCAGGCTGACCAGGCTCAGCGGCGCCGGCTCCACCAGCGGCACGTTGACCGCCCCCGGGATCCGCGGGCCGCCGACCGTGGTCAGCATCGGATCGCCGTGCCGGGCCAGGTAGCGGGCCGTCTCGTCCAGGCCCACCGGCGGGACGTGCGGCGCGGCGGCGGCCAGGCCGTGCTCGCGCAGCAGCCGGTCGCCGAGGTCGGCCCACTCGGTGGTGGCCGGGTTGCCCGCACAGATGTCGACCGGGTGGCCGACCAGCTCAGCCAGCCGCAGCACCGGCCGACCGGCCAGCGGATGGGTGTCCGCCATCATCACCGAGACCTGCTCCAACCGCACCGGAATCTGGGCGAGTTGGCCGCGCACCGGGGCGGGCAGCCCGGCGAAGCGGCCGAACGAGGCGTCCAGCCGGTGCGCCAGCAGCTCGGCGGCGGCCGCGGCCAGGCCGCCGTGGAAGCGGGCCAGCAGCTCCCCCTCCGGCCAGGCGGCGCGAGCCCGTTCGAGCACCCGGTCGCCGGTCAGGTCCGGGCCGGTGACGTCGCTGTTGAGGTCGAGCAGCAGCGGGCGGGCGGACGCCCCGGCTCCGGCCTCCGCGAGGATCTCGTCGTGCAGGGCGAGGAGCCGGCGGGCCCGCGGCAGCAGCCGCCGCCCCGCCGGAGTGAGCTCGACGCTGCGGGTGGTGCGGGTGAACAGCGGCTCGCCGAGCAGCCCCTCCAGGGAGCGGACGTCCCGGCTGAGCGCCTGCTGGGCGACGTGCAGCCGCTCGGCGGCCCGGCCGAAGTGCAGGGTCTCGGCGGTCGCGAGGAAGCCGCGGAGCAGACGGGGGTGGAGGTCGCGGGGCATGCGCGGCAGATTAACAACACCCTGTTGTGAGTGCGGCGAAACAGGTGTTGGACGCCCCGCCGCCCGCGCCGCCAGGGTGGGGGCATTCCCCGACGTCCTGCCCAGGAGCCCGCGTGCCCTCCCCCGCCCTGCTCGCCTCCTACCGCCGGCTGTTCTCCGCCCCCGGCGCCGCCGCCTTCACCCTGGCCGGACTGCTGGGCCGGCTCGCGCTGTCGATGAACGGCGTCTCGCTGGTGGTGCTCCTCGCCGAACGGCGCGGCTCCTACGCCCTGGCCGGGACGGTCTCGGCGGCCGGGCTGGTCACCGGCGCGATCGGGATGCCGCTGCTCGGACGGCTGGTGGACCGCTACGGGCAGTCGCGGGTGACCGTGCGGGCCGCGCTGTACAACGCCGTCCCGCTGCTCGCGCTGCTGCTCTGCGTCCGGCTCGGCGCGCCCGACTGGGCGCTGTACCCCTGCTGGGCGGCGGGCGCCGCCGCGCCCAACCTCGGCGGCATGGCCCGGGCCCGCTGGGCGCACCTGTACCTGGACGACCCGGCCGCCCGGCACCTGGCCAACTCCTTCGAACAGGCGCTGGACGAACTCTGCTTCATGGCCGGGCCGGTGCTCGCGATGCTGCTCTGCACGGCGCTCGCCCCCGAGGCCGGGCTGCTCACCGCCGGCACGCTCGGCACCGCCGGCGCCCTGTTGTTCGCCGCCCAACGACGCACCGAACCGCCGCTGCCGGCCGCTCCGGACACCGCGCGGGAGCGGGGGCAGGAGCGGGAGCAGGAGCGGGTGCGGGAGCCGGAGCGGGAGTGGGGGCGGGACCAGGAGCGGGGGCGGGAGCGGGCGCACCGCTCCCCGGTGCGGGTGCCCGGACTGCGTGTGCTGGTGCTGACCTTCCTGGCCACCGGCATGGTCTTCGGCGCGACCGAGATCACCACCGTGGCGTACGCCGACGCCCTCGGCCACCGGGCGGCGGCCGGCTGGCTGCTGGCCCTGGTCGCGGGCGGTTCCTGCGTGGCCGGGTTGCTGTTCGGACTGCTGACGCCGCGTCGGGCCGCTGGGGTGCGCTTCCTCGGCGGGGTCGCCGCGATGGCCGGCATGCTGCTGCTGCCGCTCGCGGCCGGGCTCGGCGGAGCCGGACTCGGGGTGCTCGGCGCGGCGCTGTTCGCCGCCGGCACGGCCACCGCGCCGACCATGGTGACCGGAATGACGCTGGTCCAGGAGCTCCTCCCGCAGCGGCAGTTGAACGAGGGCATGGCGCTCGCGGTGTCCGGCATCGTGGTCGGCATCTCGGCCGGCGCGGCGCTCGCCGGAACGGTCGCCGAGCACGCCGCCCCCGGCACCGGATACGCCCTGCCGGCCGCCGCCGCGCTCGCCCTGGTGGTCGGCCTGGCCGGCCGCCGCCACCTGACGGCGCGCAAGCGGCCGGCCGCGGCGCGGGAGGAGCGGGCGGCGGAAAATTCCGAGCGGGCTGTCAGTGCCTCCGTCTAACTTCGACTCATGGCAGGAATCACCTACGTCCGAGGCGATGCCACCACGCCCCAGGGCAAGGGCGTGAAGGTGATCGCGCACGTCTGCAACGACCTCGGCGGCTGGGGCAAGGGCTTCGTGCTCGCGCTCTCCAGACGCTGGCCCGAGCCCGAGAAGGCGTTCCGGCGCTGGCACCGGGAGCGGGCGACGAACGACTTCGGCCTCGGCGGCCTGCAACTGGTGCAGGTCGAGCCGTACGTCTGGGTGGCCAACATGGTCGGCCAGCGCGGCATCCGGACCGGACGCTCCACCGGAGCGCCGGTGCGGTACGAGGCCATCGACTCCGCGCTGGCCGCCCTGGGCGAGCGCGCGCTCGAACTCGGCGCCTCCGTCCACATGCCGCGGATCGGCTGCGGACTGGCGGGCGGCCGCTGGGCGCAGGTCGAGCCGCTGGTGGCGGCCCGGCTGACGGCGCGCGGCGTCCCGGTGACGGTCTACGACGTCGACTGACCCCTGGTCGACGACCGTCCGAGGGCCGGCCCGGGCGCGGCCGGCCAGGCGTACACGTACTCGGGCAGCACATGGCCGCCCGGGAAGACACCCTCCTGCACCCTGACCCGCACCCCGCCCTCCCGCTCGTAGAAGGCGACGGCACGGGTGTTGCCGCTCAGCACCTCCAGGTACAGCTCGGCCCCGGGGTGCCGTTCGGCGGCCTGGGCGCGGGCGGCGGCCAGCAGTTCGCGGCCGATGCCGCCACCGGTACGGCCGGGGCGGACGTGCAGGTTGTCCACCAGGACCCGACCGTCGGGCTGGGGCACCACGTAGACGAACCCGACCACGACACCCGCCTGTTCGGCGACCAGAAGGACCGGAGTGTTCTCCGGCTCCCCGTAATCGGCCTGGAGGCGCAGCTCCCACAGCTCGCGCCGCTGGGCGGCCAGCCCGTCCCCGAGCGCGTCGTCGGGGACGATCCCCCGGTACGCGGTGCGCCAGCTGTCGGCGTGCAGCTCCGCGACGCTCGCGGCGTCCTGCTCTCCGCCGTACCGGATCCGGAGCGGGCCTGAAGTGATCACCTGACCAGCCTCCCACACAGATGGAGTTGAACATGTTCAATCGAACCGGATACATTGCTCCCGCGGTTTTGAACGCGTTCGAAATCACGGGGGTGCGGTTCGCGGTACCGGATGCGGAGGGGGCATCCGGTGCAGCGAGCACCGACAGCACCGACACCGGGTGGAGCGTCGTGTCCCGCTAGGCTCGTCCCCGTGGACGACCTGGCAGCGACGAACCGAACGGACGGCGGGAAGGGTGCGGCCGAGCCCTCGGCCGCACCCGGCACGGAGACCGGGCCCCTGCCCGGCGGCCGGGCCCAACCGAAGACGGACAAGAGCGAGGCGACCCGGGCGCTGATCCTGGAGACGGCCATGCGGCTGTTCCAGGAGCGGGGCTACGAGAAGACCACGATGCGCGCCATCGCCGGCGAGGCGGGCGTCTCGGTCGGCAACGCCTACTACTACTTCTCGGCGAAGGAATTCCTGATCCAGGGGTTCTACGACCGGATGACCTACGACCACGCGGCCGACGCCAGGCGCCGCATGGCCCACACCCGGGACTTCGCCGAGCGGCTGGAGATCGCCCTGACCTCCTGGCTGGACACGGCCGCTCCGTACCACGAGTTCGCCGCGCAGTTCTTCCGGACCGCGGCCGACCCGACCAGTTCGCTGAGCCCGTTCTCCGACGAGTCCCACCCGGCCCGGGCGACGGCGGTCGGGCTGTTCCGCGAGGTCCTCCAGGGCTCGGACCTGGCTCCGAAGCTCGACGCCGAACTGGTGGAGCTGCTGCCCGACGTGCTCTGGCTGAACCTGATGGTCGTCGTCCTCTACTGGGTCTTCGACCGGACCGAGGACACCGAGCGGACCCGGGAGTTCGTCCGCCGGTCGACTCCGATGGCCGCCCGGGTGATCAACCTCTCGCGCTACCGGGTGTTCCGGCCGATCGTGCGCGACGCCAAGGGGCTGATCCAGGACTTCATCCTGCCGACGATCGGCAGGACGGCGGTCAAGTAGCGCTGGGGGCCGGCGTCGGGGTCGTGGCCGCGGTGGGCCCGGCTCCGGCCGCCGGGACCGGGACGTCGGAGAACACCCGGGGGCCGGCCCGCCGTGCGCGGGCCGGCCACCCGGCGCGTCCGGGCGGTTCAGAACTCGGTCGGCGTCCACGGCTGCAGCGGGGCGCGCAACAGCAGGTCCGCGGCGGCCGCCGCGCCCGGACGCAGTTCGGTGAGCAGGGCGGCCGCGGCCAGCCTCGGGGCCGTCTCGCAACCGAGGTAGAGCGAGCCCAACTCGGAAGCGCCGAGGGCGAGATCGGCGTCGTCGGTGGTCCGGGTGCAGCGGCCGCTGCCGTCCTCGGCGACCTCGATCGCGAAGCGGCCCGAGGCGTAGCCGAGCCGGTCCTCGACCTCCAGCACCACCCGGCCGGGTGCGCCGTAGGTGCGGGCGCCGAAGGCGGCCTCGACGTCCAGCAGCCGCAGCCACATGAAGTCGGAGTTCTCCTCGTGCGGGGTGGCCGCGCGCGGGTCCCGGAGGAGCAGCGGCAGCGGGTCGTCCGGGGAGAGGTTGTCCACCACGACCTTGCGCACCCAGTCGACGGACAGGACCAGCCGCCACAGCTCGACCGCGGTGGGCAGGTCGAGGGCGAGGAAGTCGTCCACCGTGAGCGTGCAGTCGGGGTAGGAGCCGTCCCACTTGTCGTCGACCCGGTACACCACCAGGCCGGTGACCTCGCCGTCGGCGTCGCGGTGGACGGCGGCGAAGGGCTCCTTGAAGTCGTCGCCCGGCACCTGGATCTCGTTGGTGCGGCGCTGCCACCAGATGTCGTCCCGGGCGATCGCGCCGGGCTGGGTGAGCCGCCACCGGTCGTACAGCGGGGCGCCGAGTTCGCGCAGTTCCGCGAGCGTCGCGAAGTCGATCCGGCCGCCCGGCACGCCCGGCAGGCCCTCGCGCAGGCCGCCGGCGCGGCCCAGGTCGACCTTCCAGCCGCTGCCCCGGGTGGCCGGGCCGAAGCCGAACCGGCCGTAGATGCCGTACTCGGCGGCGACCAGGATGGCGACCGCGCAGCCGCGCTCGGCGGCCGAGGCGAGGTCCCGCCGCATCATCGCGCTCAGCAGGCCCCGGCGGCGGTGCGTCGAACTGACCGTCACATTGGTGATCGCGTCCGCCTGGACGACGGCACCGCCCGGGACGGTCAGCTCCACGTCGAAGCTGCGGAAGGTGGCGACCTGCCGGTCGCCGTCCAGCCCGGCCAGCATCCGGCCCGGCTGCCACTGCCTGCGGCGCAGGTCCGGCGCGACGCCCGCGTGGGGGCGCAGGAAGCCGAGGTTGAGCGCCCGGTTCCAGGCCTCGACCTCGTCCACGGAGACGGCCCGGACCTGGAGCCCGCTCACGGTGTCAACGGCCGCGTCATCGTTGCTGTTGCCCATCCGGCCACCGTACGGCGGCCCGCCGGGCGGGGCATCCGATTTATTCCGTACCCGACCCGGTGTGCTCGCCCGGGGTCACCACCCAGTGGTTGGTGCGCAGGATCCGGCCCGCGAAGTCGACGTCCCGCTCGCCGAGCAGCCGGAAGCCGAGGGTGCGGCAGATCCCGTTGGAGGCGCCGTTGGCGACCCCCGGGTTGGCGTGCACCTCGCCCCAGCGGCCGTCCTGCGCCGCGGCGTCCAGGACCGCACGCGTCGCCGCCTTGGCGAAGCCGCGGCCCTGGTACTCGGGCAGCACCATCCAGCCGATCTCGCTGACGACGGCGCCGTCCTCCTCGGCCTGCCAGAGCATGACGGCGCCGGCCACCTCCCCGTCGGCGGCGCCGTCCGGGACGATCATCTTGGCCCAGGCGCTGTCCTCCGCCACCAGCCGGAGGTCCTTGCGCAGCCGCTCCTCCACCGCCTCCCGCGGCAGCGGGCCGCCCAGCTCGGCCATCATCCCGGCGTCGCACCGCATCCGGACGTACGCCTCGATGTCGCCCGCTTCCACGTTCCGCAACCGCACGGTGCCTCCTCAGGGGTGATCGGACCGGCCACGCTAGCGGCGGCCACTGACATCCGCGGCCGAGGCCGGTCACGGCCGCGGGGACAGGGCCCGGAGCTCGCGGTCGGCGGTAGGTCGCGCCGTCGTCCACGGCGTCCCGCCCGGCCGAGGTGGGTCGGTAGGAGGTGCGGCCTCGCCCCGGGCCGCGTGCCGGGGCGGCTCTCCGGTGACACCGGTGATCGCTAGCCTCTGCGCGTGACACACACCGACGACCGACGGTTCCCTCCCGCACTCGCCGCCGCACTGGCCGCCCCGTTCGACTTCGACGACGGCGAGGGGATCGACTTCGAGCCCTTCCCGACCTTCCTGTCCGCCGAGGACACCACCGACTGGTTCCGGGCCTGGACCGGCAACACGGAGCTGAACGGCGACGACTTCCGCGTGTTCGGCCAGGACGGTACCGGCGGATACGCAGCGTTCTGGCTGATCCGCCCGGACCGCCCGCTCCCTGACCAGCCCGTCGTCTTCCTCGGCTCCGAGGGTGAGACCGGTGTCCTGGCCCGCGACCTGGGCGACTTCCTGTGGCTGCTGGCCGGCGGCTTCGGCCCCTGCGAAGCAGCCACCTCGTACGAACCCGACCGGACACCGCGGCCCGACCCGGAGCTCACGGCCGTCGCGGAACGATTCGCCCCCGACCGACGGCAGCCGCCCACTGCTGTCGTGGAGCAAGCGACCCTGGAGTTCCCCGACTTCGAGGACACGATCACGGATCTCTGCCGCTGACTCCGTGGGCCCTGTCCCGGCCTGTTGCCGGGGCTCCGGGCCGGGCGGACCGCTGCGGGCGGTCGGACCGCTACGGGCGGCCGGACCGCTACGGGCGGCCGGACCGCTACGGGCGGGCGTAGAAGTCCGGGGTGCCCATGATCCAGAGGCTGGCCTGTTTGACCGGCATGCCGACCCGGGGGGCCTCGATCATCTGGTCGTCGCCGATGTAGAGGCCGACGTGGTGGATGTCCTCGGCACGGCCGGTGTCCGTCCAGAAGACCAGGTCGCCGGGGCGCAGGTCGCGGTAGGTGATCGGGGTGGACTGGGCGTACTGGTCGGCGGCGAAGTGGTTGAGCTGCTTGCCGCCGGTGCGCCAGGCCATCATGGTCAGCCCCGAGCAGTCGTAGCCGTCCGGGCCCTCGCCGCCCCAGACGTAGGGCAGGCCGATCGTGGAACGGGCGAAGGCCACGGCGGCGGCCGCGCCCTGCTCGGACCAGGGCCGCGGCTGCGGCGGTGCTGCCGGGGTGGCGGCGGCAGCGGCGGCTGCTTCGGCTTCGCGAGCCGCCTGTTCGGCCGCGGCGCGGGCGGCCGCCTCGGCCTCGCGGGCGGCGATCGCCTCGAGGGCGTCGCGGCGCCTGCGTTCCAGCTCGACGGTGGTGTGCCGGGCGGCGGCCAGTTCGGCGAGCAGCTGCTCGCGGCGCCGGGTGGCGGCGGCCACCTCGCCCTGCTGGGCGGCGAGCCGCTGTTCGGCCCGCGCCCTGGCGGCGCCGACCTCGGTCGCGGCCTTCTCGGCGGCCGCGGTGGCGGTGCGGGCGGTGGCGGAGGCGGCCTTGGCGGCGGCGGCCGTGGAGGTGGCGGCGTCCAGGATCTGCCGGGTGCGCTCGCTGACCACGCCGACCGCGGCCGCACGGTCGCCGGCGTCCCGCGCGCCGTGGGCGCCGAGCAGGGCGTTGAGTGCGGACAGTTCGGCGCCCGCGCCCTGGCGGTACGTCTCCGCGGCGAGCCGGGCGGCGTCCTCGGCGGCCTCGGAGCGGGCGGCCTCGGCGGCGGCCGCGCGTCGGGCGGCCGCCGCCTCCTGGGCGCGGGCCCGGGTGAGGGCGAGTTGCGCGCCGTTGTAGGCCTCGACGGCCTGTTCGGCGCCGCGCCCGGCCCGGTCGAGTTCGGAGCGGGCGGTGGTGAGCGCGGCCTCCAGGGCGGAGACCGAGGCGGCCTTGCCGTCGGCCTCGGCGCGGGCCCGGTCGATCTCCTCGGGGGTCGGGTACGGCTCCGCTCCCGCGGCCGCGCCCCGGGGCGGTCCGGCCGGCGGCTCGGGGTCCGCGGGGGCGGCCTGGGCCGCGGGGAGCAGCCCGAGCAGGGCGGTGAGGGACAACAGCAGGGTCGGCAGGAGCCTGCGCGCCACGGGACATCCCTTCTCGTGGGTCCGGAGGGACGGGCGGCGGACGCCGAGCGGCACGGGCGGGCGGCGGCCCGGGCGGCGGAAGGTCCGACGGATCATCCCATCACGTGACAGAACGGTCACTGACGGACCATGTTCTCAATTCCGGCGGATTTCGCGCCGGGAACGCGCTCCACCGGTCGGGTGAGCATCTGATGATCTGATCGGGCATCACGCCGGCACGCTCGAGCGCGGCGCGCGGACTACCGCCGGATCCGGCGGGTGCGCGGCCGCAGGCGGGGGTGCCGTTCGGGCCGCGTCTCCTGCCCCGCGGTACCGAGCGCGTACGTCCGGTTGCGCCCGGCCCGGACCGTACGGCGCCGCTGCTGCGCCCCGCGGGTGCGGCCGGGGCCGCTGCCGTGGACGGCCTCGGCCGGCTGCGCCGGTGCCGCGGGCGAGTGCGGCGCCCCGGCGGCGGCCGAGCGCCGGTCGGCCAGGCGGGCCCGGCGGCGGGCCAGCGAGCGGGCCGCGTGCGCGTCCAGGTGGGCGGTGGCCCGGGCGGCCATCCGCTCGGCGACCCGATGCGCCGCCGGGTGGTTGGCGGGCACCTTGTCGGGCGCTCCGGCGATCAGGTCGAACAGCCAGGTGCGGGCCCGGTCCGCGCGCCGGTGCAGCAGGCGCTCACGCCGGAGCGCGCGCGCCCGGCGCCGGGAGTGCGGCTTGTAGCGCCAGCGGGCCCACGGGCTGCTCGGGCGGGCCAGCCGGATCGCGCCGATCCAGGAGAGGCCGGGGACCATGATCCCGAGCAGGCCGGTCCACACCTTGCCCTTGAGCAGGGTGATCACCGAGGCCAGGGCGTTGACCGAGATCACCGTGATCAGCCCCCACCGGGTGTCCTCTCCGGGCAGGGCGCCGAACGGGACGTACCCGATCAGGAGCAGCGCGGTGAACAGGATCCCGAAGATCACCGCGTCCACCGACTTGCGGCCCTGCTCGCTCCAGTACACGTCGTTCAGGTGCAGGATCAGCGCGAACTCGTCCAGCACCAGACCGCAGCCGATGCCGAAGACCAGGCCGAACCAGTCGATCCAGGGGGCCCCTCCGTAGGTGGCGAACACCCCGATGCCGCCGACCAGCAGGAAGCCCAGGCCGAACACCATGTGGTGGATGTGCAGCCCGCCCGGGGTCACGTTGCCGGGCCACCAGCGCACCTGGGCGCGGATCATCCGGACGCTGAACCGGATGAAGACGAAGGAGACGATGAAGCCGACCAGCAGCAGGAACAGCGGTTGCTTGTGCGCGCTGACGATGTGCTCGCGGTAGCCGTCCAGCAGTGTGGTCATGGGTCTTACCTTCGTTCCTGGTCCTGCGTACTGCCTGCCGTGACATGGCCCGGAGCCCAACGCTGCTCCAACACGGGTCAACGCACGGTCAGAACCCCCGGGTGCGCTTCGCCGCCCGGCGGGGCACCACCGGGGGCAGCGACGGCAGCTCGGCGCCGACCGGGAGCTTCAGGAACAGCCGGGCGATCTCGCCACCGAGGTTGACCCCGACCGCCAGCGCCATCGCGATCGCCGCCGCCCGGAACACCGACACCAGGCCGGTGCTGGAGTGCCCCTGGGCGAAGGCCAGCATCCCGAGGTAGAGCGCCGAACCCGGCATCAGCGGGCCGATCGCGGCGGTCACGTACGGCAGCGCCGAGCCGTTGCGGTAGCGCGCCATCAGCTGGCCGAAGAGGCCGACCAGACCGGCCGCCACACCCGTCGCCGCGATCTGGTTGACCCCCGCGTTGTAGACCAGCGCTCCGTAACTGGCCCAGCCGATGCCGCTGTTGGCCGTGACCAGGGCGAGGGTGCGGCGGTCGGTCTGCAGCAGCATCGCGAAGGCCAGGGTCAGCAGCATCGCGGCGACCATCTGGATCGGCGGGGAGCTGACCCCGGCCAGGCTCTCGTCCGGACGCAGCTTCGCCTCGAAGCCGACGCCCAGGTAGAGGATCACCATGACGCCTATCACGATGCCCGCGACCAGGTAGATCACCTCCAGCAGACGGGCCGCCGCGGTGATGTAGAAGCCGGTCAGGCCGTCCTGGACGGCGGCGACCAGGGCGCGCCCCGGTAGCAGGGCGAACAGGCCGCCGGTGATGACGACGGAGCCGCGCAGGCCCCAGTCGTTGAAGGACAGGATGATCCCGGAGGCCGCGGCCGGCATCGCGGCCGCCACGAACTGGTAGAACTCCGGCAGCCGGCGCCGGGCCAGCGCGGAGGCCAGCCGGTCGCCGAGGACCGCCGCGACGAAGGCGCTGGCGAAGACCAGCCAGGCCTTGTCGTCGGCCTGCCCGCCGACCAGGAAGGTCGCCGCGCCGGCCAGCAGACCGGTGGTCAGGGCGAGCAGCCAGGCCGGGTACGGGTGCCGGTTGCGGCGGATCAGGGCCAGCCGCCGGTAGGCGTCGTTGACCGTCACCTTCTCCGCCGTGATGTCCGCGACCAGCTCGTACACCGCGTTCAGCCGGGTGTAGTCGGAGGTGCGGCGGCGCACCACGCGGTCGGCGGTGACCGGCGGCTCCACCAGCGAGGGCTGGTGGGAGATGCCGATCAGGGTGAAGGTCACCTGCGGCTCGCAGTGGTCCAGCCGGTAGGCGTGGGCGATGCCGAGCATCGCGGCCTCGACGTCCTCGGCCGCCTCGCCGCTGGCCAGCATCAGCTCGCCGATGCGGAGGGTGAGGTCGAGGATGCGGGGGACGTTGCGGGCTGCGCCGGCCGAGGGGTGCAGCTCCCGGGCGGTCCGCTCGAAGGCGGGGCGCTCGGACATCGGGGTGCGCAGCAGGGTGCGCATCCGGTCCGGCCAGGGCGCCTCGCCGGGGGCACCGGGGGTGAGCTCGGGGATCGGGATGCCGGTGGGCGGGGTGTAGCCGGCCGCGCGCCACTCCTCGGGGGTGAGGGTGTCCTCGGCGACGGAGCGCCGCCGGGCCGGGCGGCCCGCCTCGGGGCGGGCGTCCCGGGGGCGCAGGTCGACGGTGAGCTCGGGGTGCGGTTCGGTCCCGGGCTCGGCGTCCCGGGCCGGGGACCGCTCCGGTGCCGGCCCCGCCGGTTCCGGCCGCGCAGCCGGTTCCCCGGCCGGTTCCGGTGCCGACGTCGGTGCCGGCGTCGGTGCCGGTTCCCCAGCCGGCTCCGGCGCCGGCCCCGTCGGTTCCGGCGCCAGCAGCCCCCTGGTCTCCGGGGCGGGCGGGACGAGCGGGACGACGGTGGTGGGCTCGACGGGCGGGGCGGGGTGGCCGAGCAGGCCCTCGGTGGGCGGTGCGTCCGCGGGGTGCACCGGCTTCGGCGGCGCCTGCCGTGTCTGGCGTACCGCCCGGCCTCCCCTCGTCCGCTTGCCCGCACCCGGTCGGCCCCGCTTCGGCACTTGCGCTCCTCGCCGCCCCTGGTGGCCGCCGGCCACCGTTCGATCTCGGGTTACACCTTGCCTGATCGAACAGCTTGACGCACATGTACGAGACGTCCCGCGACCTGCGCCGCGATCGCCCACCCGGCACGGTGGGGCGGGCGGCCGGTACCGAGCCGGACGGCGGGACCCGGAACCCGCAGCGGCTCGACCGCCCCGGAGACCGACCCGGGACGGTACGGCACACCGCGGCACGCCACGCCACGGGACACCACGCCACGGGACGCCGCGACACGCCACGGGAGCCGCGCCACGTCAGGGCCACGGCGCGGGGCGCCGGGGATCACCACGGGGACCCCCGAGGCCGGCAGATGCCGACCGGACGGCCTCGGGGTACCCCGGCGGACGGTGAGCTCGGCGGGACGGGACGGAGCGGGCCGGGCTCAGAGCCCGTAACGATCGATGATCTCCGTGTGCCGGGCGATGTCCGCGCCCGCGGCCTTGGCCAGGTCGAACCAGGCGAGCGGGTGCTCCCAGTCGGCGGTGAGCCGGTGCATCAAGGCGTCGGCCTCGGCGGCCGAAGCGGTCGGCGGCACCCCGAGCGCGGCGTAGACGCCCGGCAACGTCATCGCCTCCTCGTCCTCGTCCGCCGGGTCGTGGACGTGGTACTGCTCACCGCTGTACGCCCAGACCGCGTGGCCGGCCTCCCGCAGCCCGTCGCGCAGCGCGGTCCAGGCCTCGTCGCCGGGCCAGGCCCCGTCGATCCAGTAGGTGGTGTAGCCGGCCGGGTCGAGCAGGGTCAGCAGCTCGAACACCGGACGCCAGCGGACCCGCTCCGCCTCGGGGACCCCCTCGTCCGGCGGCTCCTCCAGCAGGGCCGGGGCGAACACCACCACGTCGCCGTGGTTGAGCGCCACGTCGTCGCCGAGCACCGGCAGGATCCGGGCGGTGGCCGGGCCGGTCCGGACCGCGGGCAGGTCGGCCGTCGAGCCGTTGGTGCGGGTGGCCCGAACGGTGACGAGCTGCCACTCCTCGTCCACCGGGCCCTCGGGCGCGTCGAACTCGATGCCGAGCCGGGCACCGGTGGCGCGGACCACGGCCCAGTCCCGGTTGGCGGTGGCCGCGGTGATCAGGTGCCAGAGGTCGGGCTCCTGGACCGTCCGGTGCCGGTCCTCCTCCGCGGCCTCCTCGGCCGGCAGGGCGTGCTCCAGCAGCTCCTGGTAGAGCCGCTGCGCGGTGGCGTGGTCGCCCAGCCGGGTGGCGGCGGCAGCGGCCAGCCGGCGGGTGTTGATCCGGCTCGCGTCCAGCGCGAGGATCGCCCCGCACTGCTCCAGCACCTCGGCCCAGCGGCCCTCGGCGGCGGCCCAGCGGGCGCGGACCCAGTGCCCGTCGGCCGGGCTGGTGGCGGCCAGCCGGTCGGCGAGGCGGCGCACGCCCTCCGCGTCGGCGGCCTGGATCAGGGCGTGGCCCAGGGTGCCGATCAGCTCCTGGTGGTCCGGGTCGGCGTCCAGCCGGCGCCACAGCAGGTCGGCGGCGGCGCGGGCGTGGCCGAGCCCGCCCAGCACGTTGGCCAGCAGGAGGACCACCTCGGTGGCGCCGGCCTGCTCACCCCGGTACCGGTCCAGGGCGACGGAGAGCAGGTCGGCGCCGGTCTCGAAGGGCACCCGGGCCTCGGCCAGGTGTGCCGTCAGTTCGCCGGGCGGCACCGGCAGCTCGGGCACCGGGAGCGCCTCGGCGGCCGCGCGCAGGGCCGCGACGTCCTCGGCCACGCCGTCGGTGCGCCGCAGCCGGGTGAGCTTGCGCTCCGCGGTCGCGGTGAGCGTGAGGGCCACCGTGCGGGCGCCGCGGGCGACGGCCAGCCGACCGGCCGCCAGGGCCAGGTCCACGCAGGGGCGGTGCGAGCCGGTGCCGTCCAGGTAGCCGACCCAGCCGGCCAGGACGGCGCCCAGTTCGGCGTCGTTCTCCCAGGCGCCGGCCGCGACCAGGAGGGCGACCGTCTCCGTCCAGGCGTGGCGCAGGTCGGCGTGGCGCTCGGCGGCGTCCCGGGAGGGCAGCAGCGGGAGCGCCTCGTCCGTCCGGCCGAGCGAGGCCAGCGCGCGGGCCCTCAGCAGGCCGCCCCAGAGCCGGTCGCTCTCGTCGATCTCGCGGCCCCGGGCGCGCTCGGCCCGCTCGGCGGTGTCGATCAGGGCGAGCACCTCCTCGTGCCGGCCCAGGCGGTGCAGGGTGCCGGCCCGCGAGTGGTGGAAGTGCAGCGAGAGCCGCTCGCCGGCCGCCTGTATTCGGGCGGCCGCGGTGTCGAGGTGGCTGAGCGCCTCGGCGGGGCGGCCGTCGTCCTCGAGCGCGTCGGCGTACTCGCGGGAGAGGCAGTCGAAGCAGGCGCGGGCGGGCTCGATCCTGGCCAGTGTCTCGCCGAGCACCTCCAGCCGCTCCGGCACGTAGCCGGGGCCGTCGACCCGGGCGTGGCAGATCGCGAAGTCCTGCACCACGCAGACCGACTGGGGGCAGCCGGCGGTCTCCTCCCGGTGGGCGAACTCCAGCAGGTCCACCGCCTCGGGCAGGGCCTGCTCGCCCTGGTGGCGCTTGTTCAGCAGGTTCTGCATCCGCCAGTGCCGCAGGTAGACCTCGACCCAGGGCAGGCCGAGCGCCCGGGCGGAGGCCACCGCCTCCGGGTAGACCGCGTCGAGCTGGTCGTTGCGGCCCTCGTTGGCGTGGCCCGGGAGCTCGTAGATGGCGTCGGCCAGCCGCCTGTGGCCGGCCTCGGCCAGCTGGCGGTGGGTGTCGTGCACCCAGGCCCAGATGTCGGTCGTCATGGGATCTCCCCCTGCGTCGTGCTCATGAGTTGTCTACCGCGGGCCACTGACAATCCGTCGGGCGGACCGTCACGCCTGCTCCGGCAGCGCCCCGGGGCTGTCCGGGACGGCCGGGAGGCCCGCCGGCACGGCGGCGGTCAGCGCGGAGACCGCCGTGCCGATGCCGGCCAGCGCGGCGCCGAGGTCCCCCTCGGAGGGGCCGGCCGAGGCGGAGGCCATGATCACCTTGAGCGAGCGGAGCAGCCCGGCCGCGGTGGCGCTGCCGGTGTGCCCGGCGCGGTAGGCGGTGAGCAGGTCCTGGACGGCCGGGCAGGCCAGGTTGAGGTAGAGCCGGGCCTTGACCTCGCCGCCGGTGCGGGCGGTGAACGACCGGGCCAGCCGCAGCGCGGCGGACGGGATCCGGGCGTCGGCCTGGTCGTCCTCGATCCGGGCCTTCAGCTCGGCCTCGCGGTCGGGCACCAGGACCAGTGGCAGGCCGGGCGGGTCGAAGCGGGCCGGGACGAGCTGCTCGCCCGGGTCGGTGAGGGCGCCGGCCAGCCAGGCCGACTCCTCCGGCGGCAGCGGGCGCTCCGGGTCGCGGAACAGTTCGCGGTTGCCCTGCTCGCTGCCCAGCTCGACCAGCCGGCAGCCGCGCAGCTGGGCGTAGCGGCGCAGGAACGGCAGGACGGCGTAGCGGTCGCCGCGGGCGATCGGCACCCGCATGGCGCGGTAGAGCATCTCCTCGAAGCCGCCGCCGCTGCCGAGCGCGACGTGCACCGCTCCCCCGCCGGCCGCGCGCAGGCCGCCCGCGGTGAGGTCGCCCTGCGAGGTGGGCACCGGGACGTCGTCGGCGAGCAGGGTGAACAGGCGTTCGTCGCAGAGCGCGGCGCCGAGCAGGTCCTGGCCGTGCCGGGTGAGGATGCGCCGCCAGACGGCGGGCCGCAGCCGGGCCGTCTCGTACAGGCCGTCGACGACGGCGTCGGCGAGGGCCCGCTGCAGGGCACGGTAGTGCTCGTCGCGCTGGAGGTCCTCGCGGCTGGCGGTGGGGGTGAGCCGGTTGGACTCGACCACGCCGCCGATGAACCCGGCCCAGCCGGGCAGCAGGTCGCGGGCGTCCTCGGCGAGCAGCATGCCGCGCAGGTAGACGGCGAGGTCGCGGTTGTCGGTGCTGCCGTAGGTGCCGCCGTCCTGGACCCAGAGCAGGCCGACGGCGTCGGTGGCGCCCTCGACGGGGTGGACGGGGAAGGCGGTGAGCGGTTCGAAGCGGCGGCCGAAGGCGTTGGCGAAGCGCATCCGGGCGGCGTGCTGGTCGCCGTCGACGGGCCGGCGCCAGGGCACCTGGACGGCGTTGACGGGCTCGGTGTCCTCGCCGACGTAGACCGGGATGGGCAGCAGCACGCAGTAGCGTCCGAGGACTTCGCGCAGGGCGTGCTCGTCGGCGAGGTGGGCGTGCTCGGGCTTGAGGGCCAGTTCGACCACGGTGCCCGGCTGCGGCCTGGCGGCGACCCGCTCGACCCGGTACTGCTCGCCGCCGCGGCTGCGGTAGCGGTGGCCGAGCCCCGGCTCGCGGTGCGAGGTGGTGGTGACGGTGACCTCGTCGGCGACCGAGAAGGCGGACAGGAAGCCCAGGCCGAAGGCGCCGATCAGCTCCTGGTTGCCGGTCAGCTCGCGCAGCATCCGGGTGTAGCCGGTGCCGACGGTGGCGAGGTAGGAGTGGATCTCCGGCTCGGTGAGGCCGGCCCCGGTGTCCTCGACGGCGACGGTCCGCCGCACGGCGTCGGCGCGCACCCTGATCATCGGGCGGTGTTCGCCCTGGGGGTCCTCCAGGAGCCGGCGGGTGTGCGAGTCGTGGGCGTTCTGGACGAGTTCGCGCAGGGCGACCAGCGGCGTGGAGTAGAGGTGGGTGGCGAGGACGTTCACCAGGCCGCCGAGATCGACCTCGGTGGTGCGCAGGTCCTCGGCGGGGGTGGGCTCGGTCGGGGCACCTTCAGACATGGGTCCCCAGTGTGCCAGTGCGACAATCCGGCGACCATTTCTTTCTTCGCGCGATGCCGGGCATGACAGCGGGCCGGTGGCGCCGCGCGGTCAATGCCGGATCGACCGGACCCCCCATCGGGGGAAATGCCACCCGTACGGTGGAGTTCGCCCACGCCGCCGGTGAATGCTGATCATGCGACGTCAGACAACGGCGCCACGGAGCGGCCACTCCGGAGCGCGCCACCCGGGCAGTTCCACTCCAGGGAGACCAGCGTGTCCCGTATTCGCGCAGCCGCCGCCGTCACCGCCCTCGGGGCCTTCCTCCTCGTCGGCGTCGGCGCCGCCACCGCGCACGCCGACAGCGGCGCCGGTGCGGCCGACCACTCCAACAGCAGCGTCGTGAGCAACACCGGCTCGGGCAACGTGATCGGCAACGTCCACGGCAACGTGGTCAACACCCAGCAGACGGCGACCGGTTCGGGCGCGAGCAACCAGAACAACGGCCTCGCGGTGACCGGCAACGGCGGGAACATCGGCGCCCTCCAGGGCAACGGGAACTCCGACACCCAGGGCCAGTGACGGCGTGACCGCCGAGCGGCCGGGCGCCCGCCCCGTCGAAGCGGGGCGCGGACGCCCGGCCCGTCCGTGCGTCAGGACAGTCCCAGCACCGCCCGGCCGAGGCGCCCCAGGCAGTCCCCGAGGTCCGGGCGGGCGCTGTGCGGCCGGTTCCGCACCCCGTCGTTGACCAGGGCGAACAGCGCGTGCACCCGGATCCGGGCGCTCACCGCGTCGCACTCGGGGCGCACCTGCCGCAGCAGAGCGACCCAGGTGCGCAGGAAGTCCCGGCGGAACTCCACCGCGGCCCGGCGGTCCGGTGGCGCGAGCCGCTCGGTCTCACTGAGCATCGCGCCCAGGTAGTCCCCG
This sequence comes from Kitasatospora sp. NPDC001539, assembly GCF_040298565.1. Classification (NCBI taxonomy): domain Bacteria; kingdom Bacillati; phylum Actinomycetota; class Actinomycetes; order Kitasatosporales; family Streptomycetaceae; genus Kitasatospora; species Kitasatospora sp. NPDC001539. The sequence goes on from NZ_JBEPAK010000038.1 coordinate 34,778, forward strand.
TTGCCCAGCGCGAAGTCCACGTACGCGCCGAGCCCGGCCGAGAGCGCCGCCCGGGGCCCGTCGGCGGCCCCGATCGCCCCCTCCACCTCCTGGCGGAGCCGCTCGCGGCTGCGCTCCAGGGAGGCGGCGAGCAGGTGGGCCTTGCTGTCGAAGTGCCGGTAGACGCTCGGGCCGGAGATCCCGACGGCGGCGCCGAGCTGGTCGGTGCTGACGTTGTCGAAGCCGCGCTGGTGGAACAGCCGGACGGCCGCCGCGAGCAGTTCCTCCCGGCGGCCGTGGGCGCGGGGTTCCGGCGCGGGGGCGACCCCGGGACCGGCGGCCGTGCCGTCCAGGGACACCGCGAGGACGGCCGCGACGATCTCGCGCAGCAACGCCTCGGCCCGCCGGGGCTGCGGCGCGGCGCTCTGGTAGGACAGCCCCGAACAGGCCGAGAGCGCCGCCCAGCAGAGCAGTTCGGCGTCGGCTCCGCCCAGTCGGGGCCGTTCGGCGCGCAGCAGCGCGGTCATCAGGGCGACGTCGGCGCGGAGTTCGCGCCGCAGCGCCGCCCGCCGGGCCGGCGGCAGCAGCCGGGCGTCGCGCTGCACCAGGGTGCCGAACGGGCGGTGGCCGACCGCCACGGCGGCCAGGACGGCGCCGAGTTCGGCGGTGCTGCCGGCCGCCCGCAGCCCGTCGCCGAGTGCGGCCAGGCCCAGCCCGAGGGCGCGGTCGAGCAGTTCGGGCTTGCCGCGGAAGTGGCGGTAGAGCGCGGGCGCGGTGATGCCGACCCCGGCGGCGACCTCGGTCATCGAGACCTGGTGGTACCCGCTGCGGTGGAAGCGGTCGGCGGCCACGGCGAGGATCTGGGCGCGCCGGCCGGGCGGCCGTCGGACCACCATGGCGCACCTCCCTCGGGCCGCTTCGAACGCCGTCCGAAGGCTAGCAAGGATTCACTTGACGCTGCCGTCCGCCCGGAATTCCGGGCCGGTCGACTCTGGACACCGGAAGCTACCCGGGATTAACTTGTCGGGCCACCACCTGGGCCGTTCCGCCGTGGCCGGTACGCCGGCCGGCGTCGTCGAAGGGAGCGCCGCCGTGCGCCGCACCGTGTTCAACGAGGACCACGAGGCCTTCCGGGAGACCATCAGGGACTTCATCGCCCGCGAGGTCGTCCCGGTCTACGAGAGCTGGGAGGCCGACGGCCACCCGCCGCGCGACTTCTACCGCAAGCTCGGCGAGCTCGGCGTCTACGGCATCGAGGTGCCGGAGGAGTACGGCGGCGCGGGCGAGAGCGGCTTCAAGTACCAGGCGGTGATCGCCGAGGAGACCGCCCGGGCGGGCGTGAGCTTCGGCTCCTCCGGGGTGCACACCGGACTGGTGCTGCCCTACCTGCTGGAGTACGCCAACGAGGAGCAGAAGCGGCGCTGGCTGCCGGGCTTCGTCTCCGGCGACATCATGACCGCGATCGCGATGACCGAGCCGGGCGCCGGTTCCGACCTCGCGGGCATCGCCACCACCGCGCGGCTCTCCGAGGACGGCACCCACTACGTCCTGAACGGCGCCAAGACCTTCATCACCGGGGGCGTGCTGGCCGACCTGGTCCTGGTGGTCTGCCGGACCTCGCCGTACGACCCGCAGGACCGCCGGGCCGGGCTGTCCATCCTGTGCGTGGACACCACCTCGCCCGGCTACACCGTCGGCCGCAAGCTGCAGAAGATCGGCCTGCGCAGCTCGGACACCGCCGAGCTGGCGTTCAGCGACGTCAAGGTGCCGGTGGAGAACCTGCTCGGCGAGGAGGGCAAGGCCTTCTCCTACCTGACCCACAACCTGGTGCAGGAGCGCCTCGCGATCGCCGTCGGCGCCTACGCGGCGGCCGCGGCGGCGGTGCGGTTCGCGGTGCAGTACGTCAAGGACCGCAAGGTGTTCGGCAAGGCGGTGGCCGAGTTCCAGAACACCAAGTTCACCCTGGCCGACTGCGAGTCCCAGGTGATGGCGCAGCAGTCGATGGTGGACCGCGCGCTGGAGCTCTACCAGAACGGTGAGCTGAGCGTCGCGGACGCGGCCGCCGCGAAGCTGTTCTGCACCGAGTCGGCCTCCGTGGTCATCGACAAGTGCCTTCAGTTGCACGGCGGCTACGGCTACATCCTGGAGTACCCGATCGCCCGGCTCTACACCGACAACCGGGTGTTCCGGATCTACGGCGGCACCAGCGAGGTGATGCGCAGCATCGTCGCCAAGTCGCTCGGACTGTAGGCGCGGCACGGCCGCCCCGGAAGCGCCGGGGCGGCCGCGTCCCGTGGGGCCGTGGCCACGGTGAGCGGTGCTCGGACGGGCGCGCCGCCCTCAGGTGGGT